>NZ_JBBJZY010000016.1:0-47196 GCF_038148955.1 Streptococcus pseudopneumoniae | reverse complement strand
TAAGATGCACGAAGACTGTTAATTTTACCATAAGGCATTGGAATGTTTTGAACACCTCTTGGATCAATTTCCAAGACATCGTCATAACGCTTAACAGTAGCTCCCATCAATTCCATAATTTCGACAAGACTGGCTACATCCGAAATATCTGGAACGCAATCCAAAGTCACCACATCATCAGCCAAGATAATAGCCGGAATTAAGGCCACAACGCTATTTTTAGCACCACTAATAGTGATTTCACCTTGCAGTGGTAATCCACCATTGATAATAATTTTTCTCATTATAAGTTTTTAATACTCTTTCAAGATTTCTAATAAGGTCTTTAAAATAAATTATATCATAAATACAACCTTTTTTCCATCCTTTTCAATTTTATTGGATAAATCAGAGTTGATGAGTTAGTCACTGAATTACTAATACTCAATGAAAATCAAAGAGCAAACTAGGAAACTAGCCGCAGGTTGCTCAAAGCACTGCTTTGAGGTTGTAGATAGAACTGGCGAAGTCAGTAACATATATACGGTAAGGCGACGTTGACGTGGTTTGAAGAGATTTTCGAAGAGTATAATCTTTCTCGAAGCGCTATTACCCCCTTTTTGTCCCCTGAAACCGAGTAGGAGCTAAGACTAGCTCCCTTATCTAAGTATCGGAATACGGCTGTTCAACTAAACTTTAGCAAGAACTTCTCCCCCTTCTCTCAGTTCACAGCAGCATTTTATACATACCGTCCTATATTTCATGAACAAGACGTTTTCAGGTTAGCATCCTATCAGACAATCTATTTTAAAGATAACCGTGACTCAGGATCACTTCTATCTGTCATTTTCTCTTTATAGTGATAGACATCACGGGATAAGTCGTACATCTTTCCTCGTGTATATAAGATATGAGGACGTTAAAAGGTTACAGTGAAAATAGAAAATCTTAGTACGAATTCAATTACTCTCGTGCTTTACGCCTATAGGTTACGACTATCTTTTTGGACTTTAGAGTTTTGAGCCCCCTTATCCACTATATACACCTTACTATCACGTTCCTGTTCGTAGAGCCACGATTTCGCTATCCCTTCCTCTGACGATTCTTATTTCCAACGTCAGACTTAAAACGGTCTATCCCCAGACCGTTTTAAGCCGCTACCTCACGATAGTCAGGCTTGGGAATCGCTATTTGACTCGTCGAGAACTTTGACATCAGATATACTATAACAAAGTGAAATAAGAATCAAACAATTTAATTTTGAAATTCAAATCAATTTATAACGATATTTTAGAAGATATGCTGTGCTATTCCAGATTCAGTTTGCTATACATGCCCGTCGTACCATAAAATCCCGTGTCTGATGAGGCACGGGATTTTTTAGCTTCTTTACTGTGATGGATTTTCTTTTTTAGTTCGTGCCAATCTCAGAGCACGATTTGGATTGAGACGATTAAATAGTTCTTCCAATTTCTTTTCATTCCAAACGTCTGCGGCGGAAACGAAATTGCCATCCGCATCTCGGAAAGATATCGGTTTATCTCCCATATCAGTCTCCTAGTCTACAAATTCAAACTCAAATTTACCAATGCGGACTAAATCACCATCTTTAGCACCACGCGCACGCAGGGCTTCATCAACCCCCATACCACGTAATTGACGGGCAAATTTCATGACTGATTCGTCACGATCAAAGTTGGTCATATTAAAGAGTTTCATGAGTTTTTCACCAGAAAGCACCCATGTCGCATCGTCATCACGGCTAATTTCAAAGGCTTTTTCTTCCTCGTCAAAGCCGTAGTAGGCTTCTTCTTCCATATCTGACTCGTCATAGAGCAAGAATTCTGGTGTCTTGTCTAACAATTCAGCTGTAGCATCCAAAAGCGTAGCCAAACCTTGCTTGGTCAAACCAGAAATAGGGAAGATAGCTGGTAACTCTTCAAATTCATCGTAGTTTTCAGCCAATTTTTTCTTAAATTCTTTAAGATTTTCTTGACTCTCAGGCATATCCATCTTATTAGCTACAATAATCTGTGGACGCTCCATGAGACGAAGATTGTATGACTCCAACTCCTTATTGATTGCTAGGTAGTCCTCATAAGGATCACGACCTTCACTAGCTGACATATCAATGATATGGAGGATAACACGTGTACGCTCGATGTGACGGAGGAACTGAGTTCCCAGACCAACACCTTGACTAGCCCCTTCAATCAAACCAGGTAGATCCGCTACTGCAAATGATTCACCTGATTGGGTACGAACCATACCAAGATTTGGCACGATAGTGGTAAAGTGGTAGGCCCCAATTTTAGGTTTAGCTGAGGTGATAACACTTAGAAGTGTTGATTTCCCTACTGATGGGAAGCCCACTAAACCAACATCCGCAAGAATTTTAAGTTCTAACTGTAATTCACGTTCCTGACCTGGTTCTCCATTTTCAGAGATTTCCGGTGCAGGATTTTTTGGTGTCGCGAAACGAATATTTCCACGTCCACCACGACCACCGTGGGCTACAATAAATTCTTGACCATGTTCAATCAAATCTGTCAAGACCTTGCCTGTATCTGCATCACGCACAGTCGTACCTTGTGGTACACGAACTCTAAGGTCCTCGGCACCACGACCATGCATCCCTTTGGTCATTCCTTTTTCACCAGAATCAGCCTTAAAATGGCGATTGTAGCGGAAATCCATGAGGGTACGTAGACCCTCGTCTACAACGAAGACTACATTGCCTCCACGACCACCATCACCGCCCCAAGGCCCGCCATTAGGGACATATTTTTCACGACGAAAGGCAACCATGCCATCGCCACCATTACCAGCCTTAACCTTGATCTTGGCTGTATCTAAAAACATACTCATTATTTCTTCTCACTTTAAAAAAGGGCTGGGGAAATCCCAGTCACTAAATTTTCTTGAATCTATTTTATAGATTACTGAGGGCACCAATTGCAGTTGCAAAAATTCCCAATAAACTTGCTACTAGCATGATAATCACGATAAACAAGGTTATTTTCTCAAACAAGGTTTTTTTACGATTTCCATTATCTCCAAATGCCATTTTTCTCTCCTTCGTTACATTCTATTTTCTATTATCTTAGCATGAATTCAGCTAGTTTTCAATAGTCAGTTGCTACAGGTGCGATAATCCATAAAATGATATAAGCAACAATTCCCGCTCCGTAACAGCAAGCAAGGACACCCCAAATGACTCGAACGATAGTTGGATCCATATCCAGATAATGGGCCACTCCAGCACAAACACCCGCAATCTTTTTATCACGACCGCTTCTCATCAATTGTTTTTTCATAACTATTCCTCTTTCTATTCTTCATGGTCTTTCCAATAATCTCTTATGCTGATTAACTGTGTTTTTGAAGCCTTCAGCATGCGTCTGGAGCCTTTTACGGGCACAGCGACCACCTTTTGCGGAAGATACAAAACTGTCTTAAAAATACGCTGACTAACCGTATCATCTTTGGCTAAATCTTTCTGGAAGTTATTTGAAATGATGGCATCCAGATAGAACTCATGCACTCGTTTTCCAAAATTCTCAGCTGAAATCTCGTACAATTTCTCTGATAAGGTATGCTCATTCATATCTGGCGTTGCAATCAGGGCTTCCAGAATAGCGCCAGCCAACTCATGTTCATCGTAATACAAGGTTCCAAACATTTTATCACTGATAAGATTGTCCAGATAAGGATTTCCGTGAGCAATGACAGGCGTTCCACTAGCTAAGCTTTCCAAGTAGGTCAGGCCTTGCGTTTCACTTGTCGATGCCGAGATGAAGAAATCCGCCGCCTTATAGTAAAGAGCGGTCTCACTAGGAGCAATCATCCCTGTAAAGATGACGGAGTCTTGAATCTCTAGTTTATGAGCTTGTTCTTTAAGGTCATCCAGATAAGGACCGTCCCCAGCTACCACCAGTTTAACCTTGTCTTCTTCTTTCAAAACTTCTGCAAAGGCTGCTAAAACTGCTTGAATATTTTTTTCATAGGAAATTCTGGAAAGACTAAGCAGCATCTTTTCACCATCCTGAATTCCTAGTTTACTACGCAGTTCTGTCAAATTTTCCTGCTTGATTTCAGGACGCTCAAACTTGGCTAATTCAATCCCAGTCGGAATGACCCGTTTTTCAACCTTGACCTTATAGTCAGATAGTAAGTCACGGACAATCTCACTCGGGCAAATAACCCCATCCACATCATGCAAGAAACCTCTAACTAGGTACTTGACCATACTCGGACGAATCAGCATCCCCTTGGCAATATAATGCACATAGTCTTCGTACTGGGTGTGATAGGTATGGATTACCGGAATTTTTAATTCACGCGCAATCCAAATCCCCAACAAGCCAAGAGAAAATTCTGTCTGAGTATGGATAATATCTAACTGGTACTGTTTGGCAATTTCCAGTGCCTTGCTGAAACCTCGGTAGGCAAAGCGACGGTCTTTAAAAGCAAAGAAGGGAACACTTGGAATGCGGATAATTTGCCAATCTTCATAACGATTGACATCCTTATCTGTCGTCGTAAAGATAAAAACAGCATGCCCCTGCTTTTCAAGTTCTGTTTTCAAGGTTCGAATACTGGTCGCAACACCTGAAACCTGAGGAAAATAGGTATCTGTAAATAAACCAATTCGCATAGATTACCTCACTTTTTACTTTCTCCCTAAAGCGGCTTGTTTCTCATAAAAATCCAACCAGATTTGTAACAGATGCTCTTCGGAATACTCTCTAGAAATATTCTTAGCCTTTTCTTTGAGATTTTTTAAGGCAGCAGGATTTGCTTGATATTCCAAAATAGCTTCTTTCATCTCTTCTCTATCTGCTGTCGCACGATAATTCCCCTCCAAAATCACCTTATAAAGATCCAAATCACGCAACATAATCGGAGCTTCACAACTAGCAGCCTCTAAAATAGTCATAGGAAATAGCTCATTGTAACTAGGCAACAAGAAAAGGTCCGCAAGGGCATACAATTCGCGCATCCGCTCTGGCGGTACAATACCTGGAAAAATCAAATTTTTAGGGGGATTTTCCATCATTTTCTTATAGCGCTCATAACCATCTGTCATGCCACCAAAAGAGAAACCACCCGCCCAGATAAAGGTAATCTGAGGCAATTCCTCAGCCAGACGGATAAAGTCATCAATTCCTTTACGTTTCTGAACTTGCCCAGCACCTACTACGATAAACTGATTTTTACTAAGACCTAGATCTGTTCGCAGTCTCACCACCTCTTCTTGCGGAAGAGGATGCCATTTTTCCTTGTTGACAAAGTTAGGAATATAGGTCACTTTTTCACGTGGAATACCAGCTGCCACCAAATCCTCAATAAACATAGGATTGACCACAACCAAGTGCTCCATCCGGTTGTAAAAAGAAAATACATAGCGTTTCACAATTCCCTTTAAGAAAAATGGAATTTTCAAACTCCCCTCAAGTGTATCTGGCAAGAAATGCACATAGCCAATTTTTCTCCCTGAGCGTTTCTTTTGGAAGGTTGATAAATAATAGGGGAAATCAATCGTATGAAAGTGAGTCACATCTGCCTCTATTGGAAGATTTTCTGTAACAATCAATTGATCCTTGGCATCACGATGAAGAAGACGAACTAATTCACGGTAGGCACCTGAAACTCCTTGTCCTGCTACTTTCTCACTTGAACTCAACATATTGATGCGTAATTTCTTTTTTTCCATAACTACTATTATATCATTTTCTTTGAATAAAATCAGCAAAAGAAAGGAGAGACTAGAGGAAAAGAGGGGGAGCTAACTTCTCAAAGTAACTTCCACTTCCCCAACCGAAGTGGAAATTAGTCTAAAACGGATTTTTATGGTGGAATTAAGTGTGAGACGTTTGAGTTAGAAACGAGGTCTACTATGACAAAACATAAACACCTTACCCTTTCAGACCGTAATGATATCCAACTGGGCTTAGAGCGCGGTGAAACCTTCAAAGCTATCGGGCAACTTATTCTAAAAGACCCAACTACTGTTTCCAAAGAAGTCAAACGAAACAGACAAGTCCGAGAGTCTACATGCCATAACCTTCCTTGCCCTCTACTCGACAAAGCTCCCTTTGTCTGTAATGGATGTCCTAAAAGAAGACAAAATTGTGGATTTAAGAAGATTTTCTACCTAGCTAAACAAGCTCAAAAGCAGTACGAACAAACTCTTGTTGAATCTCGTGAAGGAACTCCTCTCAATTCCAAGACCTTCTGGGACATGGATAAAGTCATTTCTGATGGGGTTAAAAAGGGACAACACATCTATCATATTCTCAAAACTCACAACCTTGATGTCAGCTCCTCAACTGTCTATCGACACATCCGAAAAGGATACCTATCTATCGCTCCTATTGACCTAGCCAGAGCCGTTAAATTCAAAGAACGAAGAAAAAGTAATCTACCTTCTATCCCTAAAGAAGCTAAAAAAGGCCGTTCCTATGAGGATTTCCAAAACTATTTAGTCCTTAATCAACTAGACTCTTGGTTGGAAATGGACACTGTTATGGGCAGAATGGGAGGTAAAGTCCTACTCACCTTCAACCTGTCTTTCTGTAACTTTATCTTCGCTAGGCTTCTGGATAATAAAACTGCCCTTGAGGTTACCAAACACCTCTATGATATCAAGAACACTCTTCACCAAGCGGACAAAGATTTCTTCCAACTCTTTCCTGTCATTCTTACCGATAATGGTGGAGAGTTTGCCAGGGTTGATGACATCGAAATGGATGTGCGAGGAGAGAGTAAACTCTTCTTTTGTGATCCTAATCGCTCTGACCAGAAAGGGAGATCTGAAACGCTTTCAGATGAGGGGATTTTGTGCGCTCTTTTTTTCGATTCATTTTGGCTACAAAAGCGATGAAATCAAGCATGATTAAAACCAGTGGAACTTACCCTGACACGTATTTCCACTGGTTTTTAGGATTTTTATCAGACTAACTTCCACTTCTACTAGCGGTGGAAGTTAGTTTGGGAATTTACGGAAAAGAGGGGGAAATTTCCTCACTTTTCCAACGGTCTCTCACATGCTTTTATATGTTTACTTAATGCCTAGGGCAATGCGTGCATAGCGACTCATTTTTTCAACTGTCCAGGCCGGATACCAGACTAATTTGACCTCAGTATCCGTTACTTCTGGCACCTCTGTCATGGCATCATAAATCTGGTCTGTCAAAAGGTCTGCTAGGGGACAACCCATAGTTGTCAAAGTCATATCAATCTCTGTTTGCCCTGTGTCGCCGTCAAAACGAATCTCATAAATCAAACCAAGATTGACAATATCGATTCCCAACTCAGGGTCGATGACTTCTTCTAAGGCTGATAAAATTCGTGTTTTGATATTTTCAATTTGCTCTTCTGTATAAGCCATATTTTCCTCACTCTTAGTCTTCAATAAAATCACGAAGCGGTTTGCTGCGACTTGGTTGGCGTAGTTTTCTCAAAGCTTTAGCCTCAATCTGACGGATACGCTCACGAGTCACGTTAAAGACTTTACCAACATCTTCAAGAGTGCGCATTTTCCCATCATCAAGCCCAAAGCGCAGACGTAGAACATTTTCTTCACGGTCTGTAAGAGTATCCAAGACCTCATCCAACTGCTCACGCAAGACGATACGAGTTGTATAATCAACTGGATTTTCAATCACTTCATCTTCAATAAAGTCCCCAAGGTGGCTATCATCCTCTTCACCAATAGGAGTTTCAAGGGATACCGGTTCTTGTGCAATCTTCAAGATTTCACGAACCTTATCAGGTGTCATATCCATTCGTTCAGCGATTTGTTCTGGTGTTGGATCTTGTCCCAATTCTTGAAGGAGATTACGTTGTTCACGAACCAATTTATTGATGGTTTCAACCATGTGAACTGGGATACGGATAGTACGAGCTTGATCCGCAATAGCACGAGTGATAGCCTGACGAATCCACCAAGTTGCGTAAGTTGAAAACTTGAATCCTTTAGAATAGTCAAACTTGTCAACCGCCTTCATCAAGCCCATGTTCCCTTCTTGAATCAAGTCAAGGAACTGCATACCACGGCCGACATAGCGTTTAGCAATAGAAACAACCAAACGAAGGTTGGCTTCCGCAAGACGTTGTTTGGCTTCGATATCACCAGCTTCAACAGCTAGTGCCAATTCTTTTTCCTCTTCATTGGTCAAGAGAGGAACGACTCCGATTTCTTTCAAGTACATACGAACAGGGTCGTTGACCTTAGCCGAAGTTGACCCAATCAAGTCCTCATCGCTGAGTTCTGGTTCTTCTTCAGCACTAAGAACACGCGCACTTGGATTTCCTTCGTTATCTGTGATAGAAATCCCTGCATCCTGAATCCGTTGCAAGAGATCTTCAATTCCATCAGCGTCCAAGGTAAAAGGAACGACAAGACTAGTATTGATTTCATCGTCTGTTGCTGTCCCTTTTTGCTTATGATTACGGATAAATTCTGCTACTTGTACGTCAAATGTTGTTACTTCTTTTTGTTTTGTTGCCATTATTACTCCATTCTTCTCTTTTGGGAAATTAAACGTTCCAATTCTTCTAGGGCTGTGTCTGTATCTCCTACATGGCTAGCTTCCTGCACCTTCTTTTTGATTCTCATATTGTCCTGATTCAAGAGAGCCTTGTTTCGAGTCATTTCTACTTCACTAAGTTCCTGAGGTGACATCTCAGCAGGCAAATCCTGATCTAAGACTTGGTACCAAGCTCTTTCAACTTCCTCTGTCTGTTCTGCTAAAACTTCGGGAGGAAGATTGCCATACTGACCAAGCAAGTCATATAAGACCTGAAATTCAGGTGTGTCAAATGCAAAGTCTTCTCTCAAACGGTAATCGTTCAAAACAAGAGGAGATTCCATCATTCGATAAAGTAGATGAGCTTCTGCCCTCATAATAGCCGATAACTGCTTGGTGACAGGCATGGTGATTGGCGTCGGTCTGGAAATTCCTTCCATGCGATTCTGCCTTTGTGCCTGACGGCTTTCATTAACAATCTGCTCAATCTGGGCATAATCAAAGGATGCCAGACTGTCAGCTAAAATATGAATATAACTGTTTTGAGCAGTGATAGACTTTTCTTGAACAATCAAGGGAGCTATTTTTTCAATAAACTCAATCTGAGCCTGCAGATTTTCACTATTTTCAGGCTTGTACTGGTGAATGTAAAACTCAATCGGACTAATACGAGTTTTCGTTAATAGATAGGCCAAGTCTTCTGGTCCATTTTTTTGTAGATACTCATCTGGATCCAAGTTATCAGGCATACTAACGATTTGCACAGGCATATCGCTAATTTCATCCAAGGCTTTCAATGTCGCAGCTTGTCCAGCCTTATCTCCATCGTAAACAAGAACCAACTTCTTGGTTAACCTTTTCAGATGTTCAACATGCTCACGACTCAAGGCCGTACCCATAGACGCCACAGCATTTTCGATCCCAGCCCGATAGGCTGCAATGACATCCATGAACCCTTCCATGAGGTAAATCTCACTGGTTTTACCAGAAGATTTTTTTGCCCTATCCATATGATATAATTCGTAACTTTTGTTAAAAATTGCAGTCGATCGGCTATTTTTATACTTAGAAGTTTGTGAATCCGTTTTCTGCCAGATACGACCTGAGAAGGCAATGACCTTTCCCTGATCATTGGTCAAGGGAAACATAATCCGATTGTGAAAGGTATCTACAAATTGATTGGCATCTGAGAGGTAAAATAATCCTGAATCCAGGAAATCCTCTTCACGATACTGACCAGACAAACGTTGATAGAGATAGTTTCGTTCTGGAGGTGCTAAACCAATCCGAAAATGTTTGAGGACTTCATCTGTCAAACCACGCTGATAGAGATAATTTCTGGCCTCTTCCCCCATGGTCGTTGTCATGAGAATAGCATGATAAAATTTGGCAGCATCTTCGTGCATATCATAAAGAACTTGGTGGGGGGAGGCGGGCTTCTGCTCACTATAAAGCGGTTTTTCCACCTCTATCCCAACACGCTGACCTAAGATTTGGACAGCCTCCATAAAGGGAACCCCTTGGTACTCCTCGATGAACTTAAAGACATCACCTGAGCGACCACAACCAAAACAGTGATAAAACTGCTTGTCCTCTACAACGTTGAAAGAAGGTGTTTTTTCACCATGAAAAGGACAGAGCCCTAGATAGTTCCGTCCTGCCTTTTGTAAAGAAATCACATCTCCTATGACTTCTACAATGTTGGCATTGTTTTTGATTTCTTCAATGACTTGTTTGTCAACCATACACAATACCTCCATGTTATCATAGTTTACTTTATATAGTATACTTTATTTCAGAAAAAAAGTAAACCATTTCACTCATTTTCCCTACTTTATTCAAAGAGTTGATAATAATCAGAGATTTTCATTTTTGCTTTTTCTTCTTGGTTCAAATCTTGGATAATTCGTCCTTCTTTCATGACAATCAAACGATTGCCATATTTGAGAGCATCTTCCATATGGTGGGTAATCATAAGTGCTGTCAACTGATCTTTCTTGACAAATTCATCTGTCAATTCCATGAGGGCCACACTGGTCTTTGGATCAAGGGCTGCAGTATGCTCATCTAGCAAGAGTAATTCAGGACGTTTCAAGGTTGCCATCAAGAGACTCAAAGCCTGTCTTTGTCCACCGGATAAGAACTCAATTGGTGTATTCAAATGTTTCTCAAGACCGTTTCCCACTTTTTCAATGGTTGTCTGAAATTCATCCTTGTAGCTAGCCAGACGTCTTGGAAAGAGTCCTCGCTTTTCACCACGGAACTTAGCAATCAAAAGATTTTCAGCCACCGTCATACGAGGAGCTGTCCCCATCTTAGGATCTTGGAAAACACGAGACAGATACTTGGCACGCTTCTCGGGTGAAAACTTGGTAACATCTTCACCCAAGATACGAATTGTCCCACTGGTTAGTGATAAGGTTCCTGCAATAGTGTTAAAAAGAGTTGATTTACCAGCACCATTTCCACCCAAAATCGTGATAAAATCCTGTTCAAAAATTTCTAAGGAAACATCATTTAAAATAATCTTTTCTTCATCAAAGCCATTTTTAACGACTTTGGTTGCATTTTTTAATTCTACAATTGCTGTCATTTGCTTAATTTGGCTCCTTTCAAGATTGTTTGCTTAAATGTTGGAATCATGAGGCAGACTGCTAAAATCACGGCGCTGTACAAACGAAGGTAACTTGTATTAAAGCCAAGCGCAATAACTGCCCACACTAAGAATTGATAAGCGATAGAACCTACAACGATGGTAACCAGACGTTCTGCCAAGCTCAAACTCTTAAAGATAACTTCTCCAATAATCAAACTTGCAAGCCCCACAACGATAACCCCGATTCCTCGAGATACATCAGCATACCCTTCTTGCTGGGCAATGAGAGCGCCTGCAAGGGCAATCACACCATTTGATAAGACCAAGCCCATGAGCTCCATGCGTCCAGTATGAATCCCGAAACTTCTAGCCATATCAGGATTGTCACCTGTAGCAATATAGGCTTGTCCGAGTTTGGTGTCCAAGAAAAAGAGCATGAGAGCAATGACAAGACTGACAAAGATAAGACCTGTCAAAAGTTGATTCAAATCCGAATCAAAAGGCAAAACATCCTGAATTTGCTTGGTTCCAAGCAAACCTAAATTCGCACGTCCCATAATCAAAAGCATGATAGAGTGACAAGAAGTCATCACCAAAATCCCTGAGAGCAAGGTTGGAATCTTCCCTTTTGTATAAAGAAGGCCTGCTGCCATTCCAGCCAAACAACCTGCTCCTACAGCAAGCAGTGTCGCTAAAAAAGGGTTCACGCCTTTGGTTATCAGAGTGACAGCAACAGCTCCCCCAAGAGGGAAGGAACCTTCTGTCGTCATATCTGGAAAGTTTAAAATCCTAAATGTCATAAAGATTCCCAGACCTAGAATAGCCCAGACAAATCCTTGAGAAATAATAGATACAATCATATTTTATTTAATCCTTTCTATATTCATCTTTTTAAAAAATGGGAAGAGTCTCCTCCTCCCTACCTTATTTATTCGATGACTTGTCCTGCTTCTTTGAGAACAGACTCAGGAATAGTAATACCTAGTTCTTGTGCCAATTTTTTATTGATTACTGATTTACCAGTTGAAAAGACATTGACTGGTGTATCAGCTGGTTTTGCACCTTTCAAGACTTGCGCAATCATTTTTCCAGTTGCCACACCAAGGTCATGTTGGTCAACTACAACGGATGCCAAACCACCTACTTCTACCATAGCTGTCGCACTTGGATAAATTGGTTTCTTAGAACTTTGATTGCTAGAGACAACCGTTGGAAATCCTGATGCAATGGTGTTATCAATTGGAACCCAAATAGCATCTACCTTGCTAGTCATAACAGTGACAGTTGAGGCAATTTCATTTGTTGAAGGAACTGCAAATGTTTCCACTGTCAGACCTGCTTTTTCAGCATAAGCCTTAAATTCTTCGACCTGTGTTTTTGAATTATCTTCGCTGCTTGAGTAAAGAGCTCCGATTGTTTTCACATTCGGTGTCAGAGCCTTGATGAGTTCAACTTGTTGTTGAGCTGGATTGTGGTCAGATACCCCTGTAATGTTGCCACCTGGTTTTTTCAAATCTTTAACCAAGTTAGCACCAATTGGGTCTGTAATAGCAGCCATGATAACTGGTAGGTCTTTTGTTGCACTAGCCAATCCTTGAGCAGCTGGTGTTGCAATACCAACCACAAGGTCATTCCCATTTGCAACCAACTGTTTACTCATTGTCGCAACCTTACTTTGGTCACCTTCTGAGTTCATAAAGTCAATCTTCAACTGATCATCTTTATAACCTTCTTCTGCAAGTCCATCTTGAATCCCTTTATAAATCAAGTCAAGAGATGGATGGCTCACAAACTGAAGGATACCAACTTTGGCAACTTTCTTTTCATTCTTAGCTTCTGGTTTATTCATTGAAGAGTAAATCAAGTTTCCTGCTACTAAGACTGCTAATGCAGCGATAATTCCAATTAAACGTTTATTTTTCATTCTATTTCTCCTTTTTTATTCCTTTAAAATACTTCACTTATCTAAACAAGCGACGCCATCGTTTTCTTTCCATACTAACCTCCATCAAAAAAATCCTCACACAAAAAACTTGTGTGAGGACGTCGATGCGCGGTACCACCTCAATTATAGGAAATTTTCCTATCGCTCTGTCTCGCAATAACGAGATGCACTGTAAGGTGTGCTCACCGAATTTTTATGATTTCAAATTCTAAATAACATTCAGCCCAATTTTCATCATCGCCACTTATCTGTTTTCAGCTACCACAGACTCTCTTGAAAGCTTGTACGATTACTTTTCTGAATGGTTAAATTATATCATTTTTAAACTACTTGTCAATAGTCTATTAGAATTTTTTTCATCTTCACTTTTGAAAATGATTAACCTGAATTACGCAATCCTGTCGCAATTCCGTTGATGGTGATATGAATCAATCGTTCTTGATCACTGGACAATTCTCCTCGACGTTGTCGTTTAATCAATTCCAACTGAATATAGTTGAGAATATTAAAGTAAGGCATACGGTAATCCAGACTCGCTTTTAGATATGGATTGTCAGCTAAGAGTTCGTCATGTCCTTCGATAGCCAAGATAACGTTCTTAGTAACTTGCCATTCATTTAAAATAGTCTCATAGATGGCCTTAACTTGCTCGTCTTCACAAAGTTTAGCATATTCAAAAGCAATATTCATATTTGATTTTGACAAGACCATATCAACATTTGAAAGAAGCGATTGGAAGAAAGGCCAATTTTGGTACATATCTCGTAGGATAGCGATATTTTCTGGATTTTTATCAATAAATTCCTTGAAGCTTGAACCAACCCCGTACCATCCAGGGAACATAACACGACTCTGTGACCATGAAAATACCCAAGGGATGGCACGCAAACCACCGATTTCAGTAATTGTCTTACGAGCGGCTGGACGAGAACCAATATTAAAACTTGAAATAGCCTTGATTGGACTTGACTCGAAGAAATAATCATAGAAATGCTCATTACCAAAGACCAAATCACGGTAGATATCGTAACTACGATCCACTACTTGATCCATAATGGCTTCATAACGATTTGAGGTATTGGTATCGCTCTTCTTCTGCGTAATCATACGGTTAATAGCTGCCGATACTAGCATTTCAAGGTTATAGTAGGCAGCATCTTTGTTACCGTATTTATTGCCAATTACTTCTCCTTGCTCCGTCAAGCGGATACGATCCTTGATAGACTTGAGCGGTTGAGATGTGATAGCTTCATAGGTTGGTCCACCACCACGACCGACAGTACCACCACGACCATGGAAGAAGGTAACCTTAACGCCAAATTCATCTCCAATAGCAGTCAATTGTTGTTGAGCCTTGTAGAGGGTCCAACATGATGACAAGTAACCGCCATCTTTATTACTGTCAGAGTAGCCAAGCATGATTTCTTGGTAGTTATTGCGTGAGGCAATCCATTTTTTGGCAAGGCTAAGAGAAAGATATTGTCTCATTGTTTCCTCTGAATGATCCAAGTCTTCAATTGTTTCAAAAAGGGGAACAATCTGAACACGCGCCCTTTCCGTATCCACCAGTCCTACTTCTTTTAATAGAATAGCTAATTCTAGCATATCAGAAAGGCTGGTTGCATGTGAAATGATGGTCTGACGGATGACATCATCTCCCAACTTATCTTTCAAAACACGAGCCGTCTTAAAAATAGCTAGTTCTTTTGCTAATAATTCTGATTTTTCTGCGTGAGTCGCAGAAAGAATTCGGGGATCTTCTTCTAATTCTTTCAAGAGAAGGTCACACTTTTCTTCTTCGCTCAACTCGCTATAGCGAGAATGAATTCCTGCTGATTTCAAGAGTTCTGCCACACAGGCTTCATAGACGCTAGAGTCTTGTCGCATATCAATTGATGCTAGGTAAAAACCAAATATCTCTACTGCTTGCAGTAATTCAACAAAATCACCTGAAATCAAGGACTCTCCCTTATTTTCTAGTAGAGAATCTCGAATGGCAATCAAATCCTTGTAAAAATCATTGGCTGTTTCATAACGAGGCCCAACTTCCTTATCCTCAATCAGATAGGTTTTAGTTGCCTGAATTTTTGATTGAATATCAAACAAGGCACGACGGTAAAGCTCTTTTTCGCGGTAAATCGAATTATCCTTAGACTGACGAGCCATTTCTCTGACTTGCTTGCTGACATTGACAATGCTAGTTGAAAGAGAAAATTCACGATAAAGTTGGTAAATCTTTTCATCATAATAGTTCATGATGACTTCACACTGAGTAAGTGCAGACTGTTTCAAGGTCTCTGCTGTAACAAAGGGATTCCCATCACGGTCTCCACCAATCCACATTCCCATGGTGATCGGTTTAGCCTGTTTTAAATTCAATCCATGGGCTTGCGCTAAGCGCTTATACTCCGTCGTCAAGTGAGGTACAGCTTTCAAAAAGGAGCTGTTGTAATATTCCATAGCATTCGTGATTTCGTTAGTCACTTTTAATTTTTTCTCACGAATCATGTCTGTCTGCATGATAATTTCGATATAACGGCGCAAATCATTGTGCCATTTTTCTTTATTGATCAACCCCAACTTAACATCACGGTATTTACGCAAAAGACTATGAATATGATTTGTTAAATCCAACATACTTTTGCGTTGCACTTGTGTTGGATGGGCTGTCAAAACAGGGACAACATTCAAGTGTTCTAGGATCTCAACGGCATTTTCTTTTTCAGCAACCATTTTGATCGTTGTAGATAATTTACCTAAATAGTCCTGATCAATATTATTTTGATGATTGATTTCATAAGCTAAATCCACATCCTCTGAAATATTAATCAAAAGAGGCAAGATAGAGAAATAGCGTGAAATATAAACCATTTCATCATTTGATAAGCTAGTCACTAGACGGTTTAGACCTTGATAATCTTCTTGAGTTGACAATTCTTTCAACTGCATGATTTTTTCAAAGGTCTCTGGGGCAAGCATATTTTTAGTGATATCTTCCAGCAATTCTGTTAGAATCAAGACTTCTTCTTGCACAACACTTTTATTACTATAATTTTCTAATTTTTGAAGAGACATAGACTATCCTTTCTTTATTCTACTTCACAGAAGGTTCATTGTTTGATTTTCCAATTCTCGGTACAACTTCGCGCGTTTTTCACTGGCGTCAATATTTAAGACAAAGGCCACTGCCACTGATAAGACTAGAAGACTATTTCCACCCTGGGATAAGAAGGGGAAGGTTACTCCTGTAGATGGAATCAAGCCCGAAATACCTCCGATATTGACAAATACCTGAACCAACATCATCCCTCCGACACCGAGTGCAACCATGGCATTAAAAGGATTCTCCGCCCGGATACCGACCAAGATAATCCGCAAAATCATGAAAAACAAGAGAGCTAAAATCAGACTGGCACCAACAAAGCCAAATTCTTCAATCACGATAGAAAAGACAAAGTCTGTATGAGCTTCTGGTAAATAACCTCGTTTTTCAATCGAGTTTCCAAGACCTAGACCAAACCAACCGCCATTGACCATGGCAAAATAAGAATTAGATAACTGGTGACCTGCATCAGCACGATCGGCAAAAGGATTAAAAAAGGCACTAAAGCGCTTGGCTACATAGCCAAATACTGGAATTTTCGAAAAGGTCTCAACACCGATTAGACTGATAGTGGTCAAGACAAAGACAGAAGCAGCAGATACGAGCGCCAGAATGGTTGAAAACCAGCGATAAGCGATTCCACTAACTGTATACATAATCAAGGAAACTAAGACTAAGATAGTCGCATTTCCTAAATCAGGGAAAATTCCCAAACTTCCAATCAGAACTAGAAGAACGAAGCGCCAGTCATTAAAAGCACGGGGAAGCCATTGATTTTGAGTCAAAACTTGAAAATCATAAATAGCTATTTCTTCTTGCTGTTTGGAAAATCGGTGAGCCAAATACCAAATAATAATGATTTTTAAGTACTCAGCTGGCTGAATAGTTACTCCTGCAACCGAAATCCAACCGTATGCCCCGTTTACGGAAATACCAATAAAACGAGCCAAGAACAATAAAACCATTTCTATCAAGATAACTAAAATGATTAGTCGCTCATTTCTCAAAAAATCTAGTCTCAATTTATAAATTAAGGCAATCAGTATTAAACTAACAATCCAAAAGATTCCTTGGTTTCGAACCAATTGCAAGGCGCTCTTGCCTTCTTCAATTAAAATAGCGCTGGTGGTCGAATAGACCACAATCAAGCCCAAAATAGATAAAAGCAAGTAGGGAATCAAGATGGAATAATTTAATAAGTGCCTCTTACTAATCTTCATAGTATCACCACTCTACTAGGATACAGACAAATCTGTTCCAAATTCCGTTTTATTTTCTAGTTTTGATTGCTATTATACCATTTTTTCAGAAAGAAAAAAACTCTTACCTTACAATCCTTCGAATTTTACTGTTTTTACAGAATTAAGGCAGAATTTGAAATCGTAAAACCATTTTGAATAAGAGTTGCTTCAACCCATTGACTCCGACTAATTAAGTTGCTTTCGTGAATGGCAAAATCAGCCGCAATTTGTTCATAAGTGCGCTACTCTCGCATGTATTGAATAGTTACCATGAGGAGATCGTCTAGGCTTAATTTGGGTTTTCGTCCACCTTTTGCGCGTTTACGTTGATAAGCTGTTTTTAACACAGCTAACATCTCTTCAAAAGTCGTGCGCTGAACACCTACAAGGCTCTTGAAACGGCTATCGCTTAATTGCTTACTTGCTTCAGAATTCATAGTTTTATTGTATTATATTTTGTTTCGCAGAAAGTCTATTATCCCTTTCGTTCCAAGGTGTTTACGCTTTTTCAAGCAACACTACACACTCAACATGATGCGTCTGAGGAAATAAATCCACTGGCTGGACTTTCTTCAACCGATATCCCAATTCTTGATAGAGTTTGATATCACGCGCCATAGTAGCGACATTACATGAGATATAGGCAATGCGATCAGCTCCTGTTTGGGCGCTTGCTTTGATAAAGCTTTCGGTTAAGCCCTTGCGTGGAGGATCAACCAAGATAAGGGTTGGTTGAATTCCATCTTTAAGCCAAGTATTCATAGCATTTTCAGCTGTGTCACAGACATAGTGGGCGTTTGAAATATTGTTCAGTTGAGCATTCTTCTCGCTATTCTCAACAGCCTCTGGAATTACTTCAACACCATAAACCTCCTTGACATATTTCGCAACAGAGAGTCCAATAGTTCCAATTCCTGAGTAGGCATCAATAACCACATCATCTTCTTTTAATTCAGCAAAGTCAATGGCTGTTTGATAGAGTTTTTCAGCCATTTCTGTATTGACTTGATAAAAGGCTGGACCAGCGATTTGGTAGTCATTTCCCAACATTTGGTCGGTAATATAGTCTTGACCATGAAGAGTTTTCCACTCCTTACCAAAAATCGCATTGGTATTCTGGTCATTGATATTTTGCATAACAGACACAATCTCTGGGAACTGCTTGATTAGTTGTTCAATCAATTGTTCCACACGAAAAATTTTAGGACGAGTGGTTACCAAAATCACCATGATTTGTCCTGAGTAGTGGCCACGACGCACCACAAGGTTCCGAACCAAGCCAGATTGTTCCTTTTCGTCATAAGGTTTCAAATCATAACGGCGAAGCAAGTCGCGTAGGGCTACCACTACCTCGTCAATCACAGGATCTTGGATAAAGAAATCTTCAAGCGGCATGAGGTCATGCGAATTCTTACGGAAAAAGCCAGTTTCCAAGATACCATTTACTCGACGAACAGGCACCTGCGCCTTGTTACGATACTTAACTGGATTTTCCATACCAAGGGTTTCAGTAACCTCTACATCTGTAATTCCAGCAATCTTGTAGAGACTATCTTTGACCTGCTTGGTTTTAAACTTGAGCTGTTCAGGATAAGCAAGATGACCCAAATCAGCAATTCCTGAACGCAGGTAAGCCAGATCTAGATCTTGATTACGGTGTGGCGACTGGACAAGGTTTTTTTCAACTTTACCAAAGCCAATCTTTTTATTAACCTTGAGGACTCGCATGAGGATTTTTTCACTCGGTAAAGCATTCTCTACAAAAAATACCAAACCATCCACCTTGGCCACCCCGGCCCCTTCGTGGGTCAAATCAACAATTTCAACTTCTACAATATCATTTTTCTTTAACATTTTATTCTCTTTCTATTGGCCGACAAAAAAGACGGCAACGTTACGGTTACCATCTATTATACCATGATTTTTCTTAAGAACCAAAACTCTTGAAGAAGTTGACAATGGCTTGCCAGAGAGAACTTAAGAAGTTACCCCCATCCTCTAGCGCCTTATCAGCATCAAAGTTAAGGTTAATATTTTTAAAACTGTCTCCAGCTTGTGAAACAATACTTTGTTTAAGGTCATTCAGGGTTTTAGTGAAGTCTGTATTGCTGAGGATATCACTCTTTGAGAGATTCAATGCAAAATTGATGATGATATTGATCTGGTTTCCTGTTATGACCTGATCAAGTTTGTAATTTTTCAAGGTATCTTCAACGATTTTACGGACATCTTCCTCTGTCAGATTTCCCTTGCTTTCTTTAGCTTTGGCAAGTCCTGACTTAATATCGGCTAGGGCAACGTTTAATTTATTAGCATCATAGCCTGATTTGTCCTTATTTTCAGCATTGATATCGGACAAAGCCTTCAACTCTTCTTGAGCCAAATCTTTGTTGGCTTGTGGCACCTTGGCTCCATTAGCTTCCAGCGAATAGTAAATCCCGGCTAAGGCACTCTCACCTGTAACTGGAATAGGTGCTGCTACAGTGATTTTGGCGTGTTCCACACCCAAAGTTACGGCCGCATTGCGGTACATATCCTGCGTCACCTTAGTGATGTTTTCTGGTGTTTCAATCTTGACCTCAAGGGGCGACTTGTCACCCAGCTTTTGAATCTTGGCTGATGAATACAGTTGTAAGCTAGAGTCATTTGCTACATTCATGATTTTAGAATAGACATCAGGTGTCATGGTCTTGAGTTCTTTGGTGTCTGTTGAGGCATTGTAGCCTAGTTTTTTTAATGTTTGATTTTTTTGGTCTTCTGACAATGATGAACCTAGGACATATTCAGGTTGGACATAGGTTTCATCGATAACTTTTTGCACATCTGTTGCTGCATGGGCGCTACTCATAGCTGTTAGTGCCCACAAGACCGCAGCACTGGTCAGAAAGAGTTTCTTTCTCATAGGGAATTCCCTCCTTTACCTTTCTAGAGTAATATATCTATCTTAAAGAAAACTTATAGCAAAAACACCTGGACTAGCCAGATGTCGAAAAGAGAGTGAAACATTTGATGATATAAAGGTTGAGTTGCACCTGTCTAGAATAGTAATAGTTTCCTCCATTTACATAGAGTTCAGCACCGTGAAAAATGGAAATGGGGTGAATATAACTATAAGTCTTTCCAGTGGTATTGCCAAGCAAGGGAGCAACCGTATCACGAGAATACTGTTTGGCCAGTGCTATGGTATTTTCCTTGCCATTTTGGGCGATAAAATCGATATAGGCAGGTCCAAAATTATAGGCTTGCACAGCCGTCCAAACATCAACGTCCTTTTTCTGGGCCAGATAGAGATTGTCTGTCAGAGTTTGCACGCCTTGCCGAATGCTGGAGGCATTATCATTGATAGTGTTGGTGGAACCACTTGCAGACTCACTAGACTGCATGACATCGCCTTCTTTTCCTTTTGTTTCTGTATAAATCATAGCGAGCACAAGCTCTTCGTTTGCTGGGGTGTCTTTTTCACTCAAGATTTCGCGCACCATGGGTTGATAGGTCATGACTTGCTTGACATCTTGGTGAACGCGGTAAGCTTTATAGCCAGCAAAAAGGAAGACTGCTAGTACAAGCACTCTTCGAATTCGTTTAAACATTATTTACTTTGAATATCCTCGATATTTTTGATTAAGATAGAGTAGGTTCCATTATCATTTTGGATAAACTCAACAGACTCGGCGTCTTGATAGACGTTATTGGGAACGATGAGCTCAATTCCATTTGACAAGGAAAGTTTTTGGTTTTCAAATTTCTTTAATTGGCGACTGGCATCAATTTCATCAAACTGAACTGGCTCTGGTACGGCTTCCTTAACTTGGTCAATAAAGCTCAAACGAGCCGTCAGATTGTTGTCAAAAAGGTCATTGGCCAATTTTTCAGGTGACAATTCATTGCTTTCTTCTAGGTTATTAAAAATAGCTGATTTGACCTTGGATTGAAATTGAAAATCATCTGTGTTAAAAGTTTCAGCAATTCTCTGGGCTGTCTTTTCCAGTTCCTTGATGGATTTCTTGGGTGAAATCTTAGGGGCAACGGCTAGAAGATTATCTGAAAAATAGTTCAAGAAAGTCCCGTTGTACTTGATACGTTTTTCAATCAGATGGTACTTACGGCTCTGAAGATTAACCACTAAGGCCTCATCAGCACCCGTTCCAAATCCAGGCAGGTTATTCTGAGTCAGCTTGATTGGATTATCAACTTCTCCACCGAGGTGGGTCAAGGTCTCACGAAGGGCAATTCGCAAGAAAGCGAAATGCTCAACGCCTTCTTTAGAAAATTGCACAAAAATTAAGTCATTGGTCTTGAGATTTTCAGAAATGCTGAACTCTTCTTTCCAGAGATTAGCCAGTGTTACTGATGTCTCCAACAAATCGTCCGTGATGTGATTGAAGAAGGGATTTTCTTCTTCGAAAATCCCAGTCTTGGCTTCATCTGAATACACACGTTCAATTTTTTTACGCAGGTATTCTTCGATTTTTGGAGTGATATTGAGAAACTTATCCGCCAAGAACAGCTCGGTATCATCCGGACTGAACTGATGGATAATGGCTTTCTTAATATAAATGTCCATAAAAATTTTAGTCCTCGTATAGTGGGAAGGCATCTGTTAATGCTTTGACTTCACTTCTCACTTCTTCTAAGACAGCTTCATTTTCTGCATTTTTAAGGGTTTTAATGATCAATTCAGCCACTTTGCGACTCTCTTCTTCACCAAATCCACGCGCAGTAATGGCTGCAGATCCGATACGAATCCCACTTGTCTTGAACGGTGATAAGGTTTCGTAAGGAATTGAGTTTTTATTTAGGGTAATATTGACTTCATCCAGCAAGTTTTGAGCAACTTTTCCGTTTTCTACAACCTTAGTCACATCCACTAGGAAGAGGTGGTTTTCAGTTCCGCCAGAAATGATACGGAAATCAGGGTCTTGCAAGAATACATCTGCCATAGCCTTACTGTTCTTGATTACATTAGCAGCATATTCCTTGAAGGCTGGATCCAAAACTTCTTTGAAAGAAACAGCCTTAGCAGCCACAACGTGCTCCAAAGGACCACCTTGAATACCTGGGAAAATAGCTGAATTGATTTTCTTGGCAAGTTCTTCGTCATTAGTCAAAATCAAACCACCACGAGGGCCACGAAGGGTTTTGTGGGTCGTTGTTGTCGTGATATGAGCGTATGGCACTGGGCTTGGGTGAAGACCAGCAGCAACCAAACCAGCGATATGAGCCATATCTACCATAAGTTTAGCCCCAACAGCGTCCGCAATTTCACGGAATTTTGAAAAGTCGATAATTTGAGAATAGGCTGAAGCACCTGCTACGATCAATTTGGGTTTTACTTCTTGGGCTTGTTTCAAGATAGCATCAAAATCCAAGAGTTCCGTTTCAGGGTCAACACTGTAAGAAACAAAGTTGTAGGTTTGACCTGAGAAGCTAACTGGAGCTCCGTGGGTCAAGTGTCCACCTGCTGCCAAATCCATCCCCATAACAGTATCACCTGGTTCAATCAAGGCCATGTAAGCCGCACAGTTGGCCTGGCTTCCTGAGTGAGGTTGTACATTGGCAAACTTAGCGCCGAAAATTTCTTTTGCACGTTCAATGGCTAGAGTCTCTACAACGTCTACCACATCAGTTCCACCATAGTAACGACGGCCTGGGTAACCTTCAGCGTATTTATTCGTCAAGATAGACCCTTGAGCTGCCATAACAGCCTTGGAAACTACGTTTTCCGAAGCAATCAACTCAATGTTGTTTTGTTGGCGTTCTTCTTCTTTGGCAATAGCATTCCAGAGATCAGCATCATATGCTTTAAAATCATCTTTGTCAAAAATCATAGGTCTTCTCCTTTTATTGTGTGACTAGTCCATTAGTTAAATTTTCTTATTAGAAAATCAAACTAAAAGATGCGAATAAACCGTTTCTGCATTTTATCACAAGTATAACCAACTTTTTCATAAAATGCATGAGCCCCCAGACGATGATCGGCAGAGTTTAAGCGGATAAACCCATACCCACGTCTTTTTGCTTCTTCTTCCAACCCTTGTAATAAGCTTTTACCAATACCTTGACCTTGCGCTTGAGGTGAAACTGCTAAAGCTAAGATATTAAATCCTGCTTTAGAATAAAGTGATTCATAGACCTCAGCGTGGACATATCCAAGTAGGACATGACTGGCTTCATCCTCATAAGCAAGTAGGAAATGATGTGAATCCTGAAATAATCTAGCTAGTTGACTAGCCGTGTCCTCTGGACTAAAAGAATAGCCCAAAGCCTCTTGGTTAATTTTACAAATGGCTTTCACATCAGTTTCTCTTAAATTTCTTAGCATCTCATGCCTCCTCAAAAGAAATCTCTGGCAACCGGGCAATAATATCTTCTCGCTTAATGGCCCCTTGGCGTAAGATTTTCACCTTATCTCCAGACAAATCCAAGATAGTAGAATCCTGTCCAGTTAGAAAAGCATCGTCTTCCAGACCCAGAACCTCTTGATCAAAATCCTTCAGAATCTGATCAAAGGTCACTCCACTTGCCTGACCTGAGATATTGGCAGACGGCCCAATCAAAGGACCTGTCTCTCTAATCAAATCAAGCGTGACGGGGTGACTGGGCATTCGAAATCCAACAGTCGCGAGACCAGAATTGACCCAATAGGGAACTCGGTCATTGGCTTCGAGAATAATGGTCAAGGGACCTGGTAAAAAGGTCTCTACAAGTTTTTGTAGATAAATTGGCTGATTCTTTGAAAAGTGCAAGATGTCCTCTAAAGAAGCAACATTGAGATTAAGTGCCCTGTCTCTAGGGCGACGTTTGAGTTGGTAAACATGGTCAACTGCTTTTTCGTCTAAAGCCTTGGCAAAGAGACCGTAAACTGTCTCCGTAGGCAGAACGACAGCTCCACCATTTTCTAACTCTTGTCTAATCCTGTCCATCATCAACTACAACCATCCTATCTTGACCAAATTGGTCCTTGAGTGTTCGTACTTGCTTTTCAGGAAGATATTTCCTAAAAAGTTCAGGAACACTTTGACCTTGCTTGTATCCAATTTCAAGGTAAATCTTACCACCGTCTTTGAGATAGTCTTTTGCATCTTCCGCAATTCTACGGTAAATAGCTAGGCCATCCTCATCTGCAAAGAGAGCTAGATGAGGCTCCGAATACAAAACATTCAAACCGACCTCTGACTCATCTTCACGAGAGATATAGGGTGGATTGGAAACAATTATATCATATTTTTCAGAAATTTCTGTAAAACAGTCAGATTTTTTTAAAAATATTTGAAGATTTTGATTTTTAGCATTTTCGCTAGCTAAATCTAAAGCATCTTGGGAAATATCCGCTGCTGTTACTGACCAATTTGGTCTGTTTTTTGCTAAGGCGAGAGCAATAGCTCCACTACCTGTTCCAATATCCAGAACTGAAAGATTCGTCTCAGGATTTTCAGCTAGGATAAGCTCCACCAACTCCTCTGTCTCTGGACGAGGAATCAAAACTCGTTCATCAACTTTTAACTGCATTCCATAAAAATCTGCCTGTCCAATGATATACTGTGACGGTTTATGAGCTGCTAACTGTTGGAAAATTCCTTTTACAAATACTTCTTCCTCTTCCGTCACTTCCTGCTGGAGGGCAAAAACAAAGTCAGTAAAAGAGAGATTTTTTAGGCTACGATAGACAAAAGAGAGGCTTTCAGCTTCCTCTCCTTGTCTTATCAACTCTTCTTCAAAATCTGAAAATAATTGAGCTAATTTCATTATTTGTTTAATTCTTCTAATTTTTGTGTTTGGTCATAGAGCACCAAGGCATCCACAACTTCATCCAATTTACCAGACAAAATGGTATCTAGTTTTTGGAGAGTCAAGCCGATACGGTGGTCTGTGACACGGTTTTGTGGGAAGTTGTAAGTACGGATTCGTTCTGAACGGTCACCAGTACCGATTGTTGACTTACGCTCAGCGTCTTGTTCATCTTGTGCAATTTGTGCGAAGTGGTCAGCAACACGCGCACGAATGATTTTCATGGCCTTCTCACGGTTCTTCTGCTGGGTACGTTCTTCCTGCATCTCAACCTTGATATTGGTTGGTAAGTGAACAATACGAACGGCAGTAGCAACCTTATTGACATTCTGTCCACCAGCACCAGAGGCGTGATAGATGTCAACACGAAGGTCTTTTGGATCGATATCGTATTCAACTTCTTCGACTTCAGGCATGACAAGAACTGTCGCTGTCGAAGTATGTACACGACCTTGGCTTTCTGTCACAGGAACCCGTTGCACACGGTGGGCACCTGATTCGTACTTAAGCTTAGAGTATACAGACTGACCAGAAACCATGGCAACCACTTCTTTGAAACCACCGACACCATTCATAGAAGCTTCCATGACTTCAAAACGCCATCCTTGGGCTTCTGCATACTTTTGGTACATGGTTAGCAAATCCCCAGCGAAAAGTGCTGCTTCATCTCCACCAGCTGCTCCACGGATTTCAAGGATGATGTTTTTGTCATCGTTTGGATCCTTTGGAAGGAGCAAGATTTTTAGTTTTTCTTCGTATTCTTCTTTTTCAGCCTTGGCATCTTTTAATTCTTGCTTGGCCATTTCTTCCAAATCAGCGTCTTCACCTGATTCCTTAATCATTTCTTCGGCATCAACGATGTTTTGAAGGACTTGTTTGTACTCACGGTAGGCTGTTACCGTATCGCGAGTAGAAGCCTCTTCTTTTGAAAGTTCCATGAAACGCTTGGTGTCAGACACTACATCTGGGTCACTCAGCAATTCTCCTAATTCTTCATAACGGTCTTCTACAGCTTGTAGTTGATCATAGATGTTCATTTTTCTTCATTCTCCTTATTGATTTCAGGGGCAAAATAATGTTTACGGCAAACCGAGATATAGGTTTCATTGCCACCAATCTGAATCTGCTCACCATCATAAACTGGCAGTCCATCTTGAGTACGTAACACCATGGTCGCCTTTTTCTTGCAATACTGACAGATGGTCTTGATTTCGTCAATCTTATCTGCCAAAAGCAAGAGATATTTGGAACCTTCGAACAATTCATTACGAAAGTCATTTTTCAAACCAAAAGCCATGACAGGTATGTCTAACTCGTCCACAACACGAGCTAGATCGTAAACATGGTGACGCTTGAGAAACTGGGCTTCATCTACCAAAACACAGTAAGGTTTTTCTGGTAGGTCTCGGATATAGCCAAAGATATCTGTCGTTTCCTCAATCGCAAGGGCAGGGCGTTTCATACCGATTCGACTCGATACATAGCCAACACCGTCACGTGTATCCAGAGCCGAGGTCATAATGACAACACCTTTTCCTTGCTCCTCATAGTTATAGGCCACCTTGAGAATCTCAATGGTCTTACCAGAGTTCATGGTCCCATAACGATAATACAACTGTGCCATGTTTCTTGCTTCACGTCCATTTCTAAATTTTTGCTACATTCTAGTATATCATAATTTTCTTAAGCTTTAAACGGCAAAATGTGGTAAAATAGAAGAAATCAAAAACTAGTGGAGGAAGCTATTATGCCATTTGTACGCATCGATTTATTTGAAGGACGCACGCTCGAGCAAAAGAAAGCTCTAGCTAAGGAAGTAACGGAAGCGATTGTCCGCAACACTGGAGCCCCTCAATCTGCTGTCCATGTCATCATCAACGACATGCCAGAAGGAACTTACTTCCCACAAGGGGAAATGCGCACCAAATAAGCTAGCTTAAGCAGAAATGCTTAGGCTTTTTCAATCTCCAAGTAGCATCCATTGAAGAAATAGTTCAAATTTGTTACAATTTGAAAAGAGACTTGGAAAAATTTCCAATAAAAGAGCTATTTATTAAAGGAAACATTATGATTACACGTGAATTTGATACCATCGCTGCTATCTCTACTCCATTAGGTGAAGGAGCTATTGGTATTGTCCGCCTGAGCGGAACAGAAAGTTTTGCTATTGCGCAAAAGATTTTTAAAGGAAAAGACTTGAGTCAGGTTGCTGGCCATACCCTTAACTACGGTCACATCGTTGACCCTCAAAATGGTAAGGTCATGGACGAGGTTATGATTGGAGCCATGAAGTCTCCAAAGACCTTCACTCGTGAGGATATTATCGAGATTAACACCCACGGTGGGATTGCGGTGACCAATGAGATTCTCCAGCTAGCTATCCGTGAAGGAGCTCGGTTGGCAGAACCTGGTGAATTTACCAAACGTGCCTTCCTAAATGGACGTGTTGACTTGACTCAGGCTGAAGCCGTTATGGACATCATCCGTGCTAAGACAGACAAGGCCATGAACATTGCGGTCAAACAACTAGATGGTTCCCTTTCTGACCTGATTAACAATACCCGTCAAGAAATCCTTAACACACTTGCCCAAGTTGAGGTTAATATCGACTATCCTGAGTATGACGATGTTGAGGAAGCCACTACTGCTGTTGTCCGAGAGAAGACTATGGAATTTGAGCAATTGCTAACCAATCTCCTTAGGACAGCCCGTCGTGGCAAAATCCTTCGGGAAGGAATTTCTACAGCAATCATCGGCCGTCCCAATGTTGGGAAATCTAGCCTTCTCAACAACCTCTTGCGTGAGGACAAGGCTATCGTTACAGATATTGCTGGTACTACTCGAGATGTCATTGAAGAATACGTCAACATCAACGGTGTTCCTCTCAAATTGATTGATACAGCTGGTATCCGTGAAACAGATGACATTGTGGAACAAATCGGTGTTGAGCGTTCGAAAAAAGCTCTTAAGGAAGCTGACTTGGTTCTGCTAGTACTAAACTCTAGCGAGCCCTTAACTGCCCAAGACCGACAACTTCTTGAGATTAGCCAAGATACAAACCGTATTATTCTTCTTAATAAAACCGACCTGCCTGAAGCGATTGAAACTTCGGAACTACCTGAAGACGTCATCCGCATTTCAGTCCTTAAAAACCAAAACATCGATAAGATTGAAGAGAGAATCAACAACCTCTTCTTTGAAAATGCTGGTTTGGTTGAGCAAGATGCCACTTACTTGTCAAATGCCCGTCATATTTCCTTGATTGAAAAAGCAGTTGAAAGCCTACAAGCAGTTAATGAAGGGCTGGAACTAGGGATGCCAGTTGATTTGCTTCAAGTTGACTTGACCCGTACTTGGGAAATTCTCGGAGAAATCACTGGAGATGCTGCTCCTGATGAACTCATCACCCAACTCTTTAGCCAATTCTGTTTAGGAAAATAAGAAAAATCCATGATCGTTCGTGCGGTCATGGATTTTACTGTCTTTATTAGTAATCTGGTCTTAAGACACCTGTTACAGTTGCCTTGGTCGCTTCGTAGTCGCCATCTACGACAACCTTGATAATACGTTTGGCATCTTCTTCTGGTGCTGGAACAAGAGGTAGACGAGTTGGACCAGCTGCAAATCCCATATAGTTCAAAACTGCCTTAACTGGAGCAGGACTTGGATAAGAGAAGAGGGCATTGACCTTAGGAATGAATTTACGTTGAATAGCTGCGGCTTTCTTCATATCGCTTTCTGCAATGGCAGTAAACATCTCGTGCATTTCATCCCCATTTGTATGAGAGGCAACAGAAATAACCCCATCTGCCCCAAGGTTCATGGCATGGAAAGCATCTCCATCCTCACCAGTATAGACCAAGAACTCTTCTGGTTTGTGCTCAATCAAGTAAGCCATATTAGCCAAACTAGTACATTCTTTGACACCAATAATATTTGGATGGTCAGCCAAGCGAAGCATGGTTTCTGGAGTCAATTCGACAACCACACGCCCAGGAATGTTATAGATAATAATTGGTAGGTCAGAAGCATCTGCAATGGCTTTAAAATGCTGATACATTCCTTCTTGAGAAGGTTTGTTGTAGTAAGGAACAATAGCAAGTCCAGCAGCAAAGCCGCCAAATTCTGCTACTTCTTTGACAAACTCAATAGAGTCACGCGTATCATTAGTACCTACACCCGCAATCAAAGGAACGCGTCCATTGACAATCTTTTGTACAGCCGCAAAGAGTTCCAACTCCTCATCGTGGGTCAAAGTTGGACTCTCAGCAGTGGTCCCTGCGAGGAGAATTCCGTCTGTATGATGCGCTAACAGATGCTCAATCAAGGCTGGAATAGCGTCAAAGTTGATAGAACCATCCTCATGGAAGGGGGTAATAAAAGCTGTGATGATTTTACACTCTTTTAAATCTTGATAAGACATGAAAACACCTCTCTATTTCAAAGAAGGAGTTCATCTGAACTCCTAAACGATATAACTATTTTAATTCAAATTTCAATTCGGCAGTTGGACGAACCAATCCACGTTCATGAAGAGTTTCAGCAATCTGAACTGAGTTCCAAGCAGCACCTTTGAGCAGGTTATCTGAAACAACCCACATGTGGATTCCTTTTTCAGCATCCAAGTCTTTACGGATACGACCAACAAAGGTATCACGTGAACCCACTGCATTGATGGCTTGCGGATAAATTTGATGAGCTACATCATCTTCGAGAACAGCACCTGGGAAGGCTGCGATAGCTGCTTTTACTTCTTCGATTGGAGCCACTTCTTTTGTTTCGATATAAACAGACTCAGAGTGAGCTGACAAGACTGGAATACGTACACATGTTGCAGATACTGCAATGCTATCATCTTCCATAATTTTCTTAGTTTCCTTGGTCATCTTCATCTCTTCGTATGTGTAATCATTGTCAGTGAAGACATCGATTTGTGGAAGAGCGTTGAAGGCGATAGGATAATGTTTCTTGTCACCGCCTGAAGGTAAGATTTTCGCATGCAAATCACGTGGCTTCACACCATCATTCAAGACTTCACGAAGTTCACGTTGTGTCTCAAGAATTGCTCCCATACCAGCACCAGAAACTGCTTGGTAAGTTGAAACAATGATACGGTCCAAGCCCCATTTTTGGCGAACTGGCTCAAGTGCTACCATCATTTGGATTGTTGAACAGTTAGGGCAGGCAATAATCCCGTTGTGGGCATCAAGTGCATGAGCATTGACCTCTGGAACAACCAAAGGAACATCTGGATTTTGACGGAAGTAAGATGTATTATCTACTACTACCGCTCCAGCTTTAACTGCGTATGGTGCATACTTAGCTGATGTAGAACCACCTGCTGAAAAGAGAGCAATATCAACTCCTTCAAAAGCAGTTTCAGTCGTTTCTTCAATCGTAATATCTTGATCTTTAAATTTCAACGTCTTGCCCGCTGAACGTGCAGAAGCAAGTAAACGGATTTTATCGATTGGAAGTGTTGATTCTTCCAACATTTTTATCATTTGAGCACCGACAGCACCTGTCGCGCCGACTACAGCAACTGTATATCCCATAAATAACCTCTTTCGGAATTTTCTAAAAATTTCTATAATAGAAGTATTATACTACTTTTTCCATGAATTGCAAAGCTTTTTCATCATTTTTTGGAAAATAAAAATCCCCAGTCGTTAGACCAGGGACTAAGAGGCATCTTCATGTGATGAGCAGGTTCACACAACTCATCAAGGTCCGCTCCTGCGTTATGACCTCCTTATGCTCAATAGTAGCCCGAAGACTACCTATCGACTCATCGCATATTCTATATTACTAGAGATACTTGATTTTGTCAATAAGAAATTTTTTCGATCGAGTATAAGAAAAAACTCTTGCATTCAAGAGTTTCCCTATACATATCATGCTAATTGCCGGGATTGAACCGGCGACCTCATCCTTACCATGGATGCGCTCTGCCAACTGAGCTAAATCAGCTTACTTAAAAAGTATACTATAATCAGAAAAACTTGTCAAGTTTCCTTAGAAATTTTCCATAAGAAAAAGCCAGGCAAAGGCTACCTAGCTTGTCTTCTTCTATTTGCTTAAATCAATTCGACGACCAATTTTACCGATAATAATCGCTCCAATAATCAATGAGGCAAATTCACCGATCCCTGTTGTGAACCAAGTAAGGAAGAATGGTAATTCTGCTACAATATTTAACTCTGCAGCGATAGTAAACATGGAAATTGAAAAGAGGATTGAAAAGAAGAAATGATCTTTTCGAATCAATCCGTTAAAGAGGTAATCCTTGCTGTATTTTGCAAAAAGCCAAACACCTAGACTAAGGAATACCAAGGTTGATCCGCCACCAACAAAGACATCTAGTAGTCCGAAGCTAAAGAAATTAGCAATCATACAACCGATGGTAACTCCGATGATGTACTTGGGATTGTAAAAAGCCATAAAGTTCATCATTTCTGAAATACGGAACTGATAAGCACCATAGCTGATGGCATTTAGAGGCGGTGTAACAGTCAAAACGACATAGATAGCAGCGACGATTGCAATATCTGCAACATCACGAATAGTTAATTTTTTCATCTTTTCTCCTTTGGCGGGTTGTCCGCGTGTAATATGCTTGGTGAAAGAAGCTAAGCACCAAGGGTTGATTGATTCAACCTTACTAGTATAGCATAATAGCCTGCTTTATGCTATACTTAAACTATGAAAATTCCTATTCAAAAATTTTTTAACAATGAAATCTTAGCCTATCTCTTTTTTGGCCTTGCAACAACTCTAGTTTCGATTCTCTCACGACTAGTCATTTATCAACTAAGTCATCAGGAACTCCTTGCTACTGCCCTAGCAAATATTATTGGTATCCTATTTGCCTTTATCACAAATGATACGATTGTATTTAAGCAAAAAAAGAAAAATAGACTTATCCGTTTAGTGAAATTTTCTCTTGCTCGCCTTTCTACTTTTCTGTTAGACTTGTTTTTAACTTTTCTCTTTGTAACCCAATTTCCTCACATCATAGGTCAATTCGTAAATGAAAATCTTGATAAGATAAATGCTATTGAAACAATAATTGCACAAATACTCATTATTATCATCAATTATATCTTGAGCAAGATCTATATTTTTAGAAAATAATGCTCCATTTATGAGCCTTTTAATTGCCTTCTATAATGATTTAGGATACAATGAAACACGAAACGTTGAAAGGAAAACAGTATGTTAAAAAATCTAAAATCATTCTTGCTTAGAGGAAATGTTATTGACCTTGCTGTCGGTGTTGTCATTGCCTCTGCTTTTGGTGCTATCGTTACTTCACTTGTAAACGACATTATCACTCCTCTTATTTTAAATCCCGCTTTGAAAGCTGCTAAAGTCGAACGTATCGCTCAACTGTCTTGGCATGGAGTCGGCTATGGTAACTTTTTAAGCGCTATTATCAATTTTATCTTTGTCGGTACCGCCCTCTTCTTTATTATCAAGGGTATTGAAAAAGCACAGAAACTGACTGGCATAAAGGAAGAAAAAACTGCCGAAAAACAACCAACTGAGTTGGAAGTACTTCAAGAAATCAAAGCTCTTCTTGAGAAAAAATAATCGTTTAAAAGGATCTAGCGCAAAGCTAAATCCTTTTTCTTTACTCTTTGGGTAACTTGCCTGCTTTTTCTAACATCTTCTTAATAAGATAAGGCATCTTGACATTCTCCCGACCTTTTTTCTCAATCAATTTTTTCACAAATTCTGGCATTTGTAAATCTTCAGATTCAGCCAAAATGTTTTTCGTCTCGTCTGAAGGGACTAATTCATCAAAGGTTTCTTCTTCTGGGAGAAATTCCTTAAACTCTTGATTTTCATTGGCTCTAACTGTATTGACCAAGGCATCAATCAAACGAGAATCTGTATTTGGCATTGGTGGACGATGGTAGTTTACCCCAAATTTCTGACATAAGTCATAACACTCCACATCATTGTCAAACAAGACTTCAATATGCTCGCTGATGAAGCTGATAGGAACAAAAATGTAATGGTCTGGATGTTCTGTCTGTTCTCTGAGATACTCCAAAACATCTGGCTTAATCCATGGGATACCGATATCACTTTCACTCTGCCAAGTGTTAGTATACTGCTCAGAACTCAAACCTAGTTTTTCAGCTACTAGCTTGCTATTTTCAAAAATTTGGTCGATATAGGGGTCACCAAAATCCAAGGCAAAAATGGGCACACTGTGGGCTGAAAAGATGACTTTAAAGCTATCCTGCTTTACTTCTTCTTTTAAAATCTTACCAATTTCATCCGCCCAATAGTTTAAGAGCGCTTCTTCCTGATACCAGTCCTTAATGACCAAAAATTGAATTTGTTTGCTTTCTAAAAATTTTTCATAACCCATGACAGAGTAAAAAGAATAATGGGGCTCCAAAATCAGGCAAATACACTGCTCAATTCCGTCTGCTTCCATCTGATCGATCACATCTGGAATAAAGGGACTAGAAAACTTATTGGCAAAATAGACACTATATTCATTTCCCAGTCTAGCTTCTACCAAGCCAACTTCTTCACGAGTAATTCTTTGCAGAGGTGTGCCTCCAATTCGTACATAATTATCATAGAGAGTTTGAATCTCATGGTCTTGAGGTCTCACTCCACGACGAATATTTGTGAAAAAATCAGCTACACCTTCAAAGGTAATCTCTTCTGGTGAACCGAAGGTCATCATTAAAATTGCTTTTTTCATAACTGCTTCCTTGTGATGTTTTTATCAAGTTTATTTTATCATGAATCCACTGATAAGTAAACGCTAACATAGCAACATTCACAATCTTTTGTTTTTCTCTTCTTTCTATGGTACAATGGAAAAAATGAATTCAAAAGGAGTTTTTTATGACTTACCCAAATCTCTTGGACCGCTTTTTAACCTACGTTAAGGTCAACACGCGCTCTGATGAACACTCTACTACTACTCCAAGTACACAGACTCAGGTTGACTTTGCAACCAATGTTCTTATCCCTGAAATGAAACGTGTTGGTCTGCAAAATGTCTACTACCTTCCTAATGGTTTTGCGATTGGTACCTTGCCAGCCAACGATCCGGCTTTAACACGTAAAATTGGCTTCATCTCCCACATGGATACTGCTGACTTTAATGCCGAAGGTGTTAATCCGCAGGTGATTGAAAACTATGATGGTGGAGTAATTGAACTAGGGAATTCTGGTTTTAAATTAGATCCAGCTGACTTCAAGAGTCTTGAAAAATATCCAGGACAAACCCTCATCACAACCGATGGAACAACCTTGCTAGGTGCTGATGACAAGTCAGGGATTGCTGAAATTATGACCGCTATTGAATATCTGACTGCTCATCCTGAAATCAAACACTGTGAGATTCGTGTTGGTTTTGGTCCAGATGAAGAAATCGGTGTTGGTGCCAATAAATTTGATGCAGAAGATTTTGATGTAGATTTTGCCTATACAGTTGATGGTGGTCCGCTAGGAGAACTTCAATACGAGACTTTCTCAGCAGCTGGTGCTGAATTGCATTTTCAAGGACGTAATGTCCACCCTGGTACTGCCAAAGGACAAATGGTCAACGCCCTTCAGTTAGCGATTGATTTTCATAATCAACTTCCAGAAAATGACCGGCCTGAGTTAACGGATGGTTACCAAGGTTTCTACCACCTTATGGATGTGACAGGTAGTGTCGAGGAGGCGCGTGTAAGCTACATCATTCGCGATTTTGAAAAAGATGCCTTTGAAGCACGTAAAGCAGCCATGCAGTCTATCGCTAATAAGATGAATCAAGAACTTGGTAGCGACCGTGTCACCCTAAACTTGACAGACCAGTACTACAATATGAAAGAAGTCATTGAAAAAGATATGACTCCAATCACCATTGCTAAAGCCGTTATGGAAGACCTAGGAATCACACCTATTATCGAACCAATCCGTGGTGGAACAGACGGTTCTAAGATTTCCTTTATGGGAATCCCAACACCTAATATCTTTGCGGGAGGAGAAAATATGCACGGACGTTTTGAATACGTCAGCCTTCAGACCATGGAACGTGCAGTTGATACCATCATTGGCATCGTAGCTTATAAAGACTAAAAAAGACGAGGTAGCTCAGCTACTTCGCCTTTCTTTTTACTCTACTGGTTTTCGTGATTTCCAGTAGTTGTAGAAGATTCTGTTGCTTCCTTATCTGAAGCTGGTTTAGAATCTGTTGCCTTGCTTGGTTTGTTTTCGTCGCTAGCAGTTTCTCTGTTAGATTCCGTAGCTGTTGATGTTTCTGTTTCGGTACTTGTATTATTACCATTTGACTCAGCATTTCTTGCTGGAGTTGTTTCTTCACTTGCGCTAGCTTTTGACTGGATTTCTTGATTCAAGACCAGAATAGCTTTTGTCAATTCAAGTAAAGCAGCTTTATCTTTACTCTTAGCAGAAAGTTGATCTAATAATGCATCCACCTTATCAAAGTCCTCATCAGAACCATTATTACTTTCTAAATAAGAGTGAAGAGATCTGAGAATATCGTAGAGTTTTTGATAGAGTACAAGTGTCTGAGGATCTTGTTCAGCATTTTCCTTTTCTTGTTGAAGGGCGCTGGCGATACGAGTCAAGACGTCTTTCACCTGACTATTTACTTCATCCAAGTCTGCATCAGCCTTGTTTGTGGCAGCTTTGAGATTTTCTACTTCTTCTGCCAAGGATTGTCTGATTCCTTCTTCTTGGATTTGTTCCAAGAGTTGATTTGCCTTGCTCAAAAGACTTTCAACTTGTTCCTTGCTAACATGATTGACATGATCCTCTTTCTTAAGGTCAGGATAAATATCTTTCAAAAATTCATAAATCGCCTGCTTAGCAGATTGGTTATCAACTTTTTCTTTATCTAAAACTGTTTCATTTACTTTTGTAGAAGCTGGCTGATTTTTCAAAGCCTCTTCTACTTCTTGTTTTGTTTGATAAATGCTTGGGAACAGTTTATTCAAGTCCACAGCCTTACGGAAGGATTGGGATTGATATAAAGTAAAAGTCAAATTAGCTACTTTATTACGAAGCTCATCACTTAAACGACTATCGTTTACGTGCTCATAGAAGTACTTGATGTATTCCACTGTTGTATCACCAGTACGGTCATTAAAGTCTTGAAGAGCTTGAAGTTGTGATTCAACCGCTGCTAAAGCAGCCTCATCTTTTGCCAATTTAGCTTCTTGGAGTCGAACGAGAAGGTCTTTCTTAGGAAGCCCATAAGAGTCTGTATCCAGTGTATTGATTTTATCAATCAAGGCCTGATATTTCTTATCTAAAGCACTTGTTTCAACAGGTTTAACACTTTCATCAATATGGATATATTGCTTATCAAAGAGTTCAAGTGTTGCAAGATAACCTGCTGTAGAGTTAGTTGCCAGTTTCTTCATGTTTTCAGTAAACTGACCTAAAGCTAACTCAATCTGTCTTTGTTTGATTGGATCTTCTTTATAGACGTTTCGACTTTCAGCTAGAAGTTGGTCTACTTTTGCCAAGACTGCCTTCTCATCAAAAGCTCCAGGTTGGTAGTTGGATTGGAGGGCTGGAATTTTGTTTTTCAAAGCCACTTCATAGCCCTTAGTTTGAACCTTGATATAGTGATTGTGGTCGCCATGAGGAATGACAAAACTGCCGTTTTCCACCTGCAAACGATAAGGAGACACACCATCTCGCAAAGCAGTCGTGTAAAGTTCATTTAGGAAATCAAGTTCTGGATTGCCAGTTTGGAGTGGCAAACGAACATGTTCCTTACGAACAGCATAGGGATGGATATGAGTTGGATCGTAGGCTTGGTCAGGATTATTAAATACAAAGAAACCTTTTGAAATTCTGATGGCATCAAGTGGAACACCATAAGTCTTAGAAATATAAGCAATCTTTTCTTCATCGCTAGCATCTTTTGAGAAAGACTCTACCGTTTTAGCAAGAGGTTTTACAGGCTCTGCATCATGATGGGTTTTCAAGTGGTCTTGAGCTGCCTTGATTTGAACAGCTGTCAAGTCCTTCTTATAGAAGTAATGATTGTGGTCGCCGTGACTCATGACAAAGCCTTGCTCATCCTCACTGATGACACGATCGGCATCAAAGCTGGAATCATGTTCCTCACCATGATGGTGTCCATGATGATCTTCGTCGTGATCCTCATCATGAGCTGGACTTGGTGTTGCTGTATTTGCACCTTTCAAGTGGTCTTGCGCTGCCTTGATTTGGTCTGCTGTCAAGTCCTTCTTGAAGAAGTAATGATTGTGGTTACCATGAGTCATGACAAAGCCTGCCGCATCTTCCGCAATAATACGATTAGCATCAAAGCCATGACCATCTTCTTCATGTTCCTCATGTGAAACACTAGGATTGGCTGCAAGAGACGGCGAAGGTGTTGTCAGACCATTGTTCGGAAGAGTCGGTTGCCCAATTGGGTTCGATTTTGGAATGTAATGGAAATGATCACCATGTCTGACGATATAAGCTGTTGCGGTTTCTTCAACAATATCTTTTGGATTAAAGATATAGCCATCAGATGTTGCAGAGATAGCTTTATTCGCAGCCAATGAAGCATGATTCAAAGTAGAAGCATTACTTGAAAGACTTCCTAGACTAGACGCTACTTCATGAGGTTTTTCATTTGTAGAAACCGTAGAACCAGTCCCACCGATAGGCACCATTCTAGCAATCTTTTCTTCTAAAGCAGAGAGTTTGCTGTAAGGAATAAAGTGATAATGGTCGCCATGCGGAATCGCAACTCCATTTGGCGTGCGGCTGATAATCTTAGCAGGGTCAAAAACCAGACCATCTGATTCACTGTAACGTTGGTCACTAGGTGAATCATAGAGTTCTTTCAAAAGACTTTGAAGATTTTCAGCTTTATTTGCTGGCTTGCTAGTTGAGCCTTGTACTACAGATTGCGTGTTATTGTCACTAACTGCTGAAGAATAGCTTAACTGACTTGGTTGCGTATTTTTGCCAGCTAGATGAGCTTTTGCTGCTGCTAATTCACTAGCAGACAAATCACTTTTTGGAATGTAGTGATAGTGTCCTCCGTGAGGAACGATATAAGCATCACCCGTATCTTCTATAATATCAGCTGGATTAAAGACATAACCATCATCTGTCGTATAGCGTCCCTGAGACCTTGCTACAGCAACATCAGAGCTGACCTTCTCATTATCTTTGACATGTTCTTGTTTTTGACGATTGATTTCATCTTTAGTTCGAACATTATCAGCATGAGCTGCATCTTTCAGGTAGACATAATATTTTCCATCGACCTTGATGATATAACCACCCTTGACCTCATTGACAATATCCCCATCCTTAAGTTGGTAGTTTGGATCCTTCATCAAGAGTTCTTCACTAAAGAGGGCATCATAAGGAACTTTCCCATTATAGTAATGATAGTGATCGCCGTGTGACGTCACATAGCCTTGATCTGTAATTTTGATGACAATTTGCTCAGCCTGAATTCCTTCTTTCTGGCTAACCTGGTCTGGTGTCAGGTTTTCAGTTTTCTGACTTGACTGACTGCCATCCACATAAGAGACACGATTATTGTCCTTATTTTCCTGCGAGCGATGCTGATTTAGTGCGTAGGCGCAAAGACTCAAGGACACGATAACAGCTGATCCGGCTGCTATATACTTTTTACTGAATTTCATAAATTCCTCACTTCAATAAATGATGAAGCTTTTTCTTAACTTCTTTTTATCGGTTAAACAATTTTTCTAAACTGGTTATTTAACCATTTAATTAACCAGTAAATAGTTTACCTTTTTTAAGTTTATCTGTCAAGATTTTTATATCATTTTAAAAAATAAAAGCCAGTATTGCTACTGACTCTTACCTATTCTTGATTTATAGTATAAAGTTTATACTGCTGGTTTCGTCGTTACTGACTCACTACCTTTTAACAAAGCAAGTAATTTTTCTGCTTCTGTCATGATACCATTATTATCCATGGTTTGCAGGCTCAAGCTACTTCGTAAACTAGCCAGGGTTTCTGTCACAGTAGCTTTCAAACTAGCATCTGTTACTTTGGCAAGTAAAGCTTCTGCTTCTATGAGTTTGGCTTCCACTTTTTCAGTCTCTACTTGATGGACTTCTGGCTCTTCTGTAGTATCTTCAGCTTCTTCCTCTGTCTCGTCTTCATCAGTGCTCGGTTTATAAAGATTATCTGCTGAAGGATTTAAAGCTGCGTGATTCTCTTCTTCATCAGATTCAGGGCGAGTTGGCTCACTTACTTCATCATGTTCCTTATTTTCATCAGGTTTACCGTCTTGGTCTGCCTTATTTTTACGAACATGGTCGCTAGCATTACCCCAACCATTATCTGAATGAGGACGTTGGTCCGGATGTTCAACGTAGTATTTTACAGTCGCAAATAAATCTTCTAAGGTATAACCCTCAGGTGCCTTATAGAGTCCTTCGTCAAACCATGCAAACTTAAGATTATGATAGTGATCAAAGTGAGGAATTATAAAGTAACCATTCTGTACAGCTACAGTATACTGTAAATGATTTGGTATTTTTTCTAATGGTACCTTGTTCTCAGCTGTTACGCGGTTATAGATAGCTTCTGTCCCTGTTGCCTCTGGTTTTGCTTCAGTAGAATTTGGAGCTTGTAAGCCTTTTTCTTTAGCATAAGCCTGAGCTGCTGCCCTTTCAGCTTCAGATAAGCTGTCTTTTTTAATCCAGTGGCTATGGTTCAAGTGTGGAGTGACGTAGGCATTTCCTGCATCACTTTCAATATCATGTTCGTCAAAAATGTAGCCATCTGAGGTTGTATATTTACCTGCTAATTTCGCTAATTTAATTTCATCGTTTGTATAGGCAATTTGAGCATTTGGTTTGCCAAGGCGTTCTGGGTGGGTAATCGGTGCTAGAAATGCCAATAAATCATCTACCAATTTTACTTTATTATTAGAAGATTCATTATTCAAGCGTTCTGCTAATTTGTCTAAGGCTTGGAAATCAGAAGTACGACCCTTATTTTCAGACAGAGCTTTATGAGCCTGGGTTAACAGATTGTAAGCTTTATCATAAAATTCTCGGTCACGAGAAGCAACATTTTCTTTCTTCGCAACTAGAGCGTGTGTTTCTTGAGTTTTCTTAGACAAGAGATTTTCAATAGCATCAATCTTATCCTTAGCCAAGTCTTTAGCAAAAACATAGTGGCTGACACCAGCAACTTCCACAACATATCCAGCTCCCACTTTTCTAACAACCTGTTCTACTGCAAAATCAATTTGTTTTCTCTCAATTGACGGCTGAACTTGCGGTTTTGGCGCTGGTTTCAAATAACGCATTCCTGCTAACACTGCACCATTTGCCCCCTTAATAGCTATCATACGAGCCAATTTTTCTTCCAGCGGTGACATTTGTGAATAAGGGATAAAGTGATAATGATTTCCGTGAGGTACAGCAACACCATTGGCAGTACGGTCTGTAATCTGTGCTGGGTCAAAGACTAAGCCATCCGATTCTACATGGCGTTCTGATAAGGGTTTAGCATACAATTCACGTAAAAGGCTTGAAATATCTTCCCCTTGATTTTGATGATAAGTTGGATTGACAGTTAGATTAGGATTCTCTGACAATCTTGGTTGAGATGGATTTGCATTATGACTAAAACTTGAAGAAGGACGAGAGCCCTGCTTACCATTCCAATAGGCTTGAGCAGCAGCCAATTCTCCTGCCGACAAAGCGCCTTTTGGTATGTAGTGGAAATGATTGCCATGAGGGACAATAAAAGCGTCACCTGTATCTTCAATCACATCTGACGGACTAAAGACATACCCATCATCCGTTGTATAGGCGCCTCCAGTTGCTTGATTCGATGCTTGAGTATTGAGATTAAAGTTTGGTTTAATCGTTGAACTTAGTTTCGCAGGACTGCTTGGTTTCGTATTGTCAGAATGACTTTGAACTGGCTGACCTCCAATTGGTAGATTTCGAGCCAATTTTTCTTCCAAGGCAGACATTTGTGAATAAGGAATGAAATGGAAATGATCTCCGTGAGGCACTGCCACACCATTTGCAGTACGTTTTGTAATCTGTGCTGGATCAAATACTAATCCATCAGACTCCACATGACGTTGGCTAAGTGGCAAGGCGTACAATTCTTGAAGAAGACTAGCTAAATCCTCACTTTGACTTTCAGAATCTGTTGCAGGATTTTGAGGTGTCTCAGACTGACTCGTTCTCACACCAGATCTTGTTTCACCTCTGCTTGAACGATATTCAACCGTACTTAATTGCCCACCTTTTCCAGATAAGAAGGCTTGGGCAGCAGCTAATTCACTAGCAGACAAGTCACTCTTCGGAATATAGTGGAAGTGATTACCATGAGGAACGATATAGGCATCCCCTGTATCTTCGATAATATCAGACGCATTGAAGATATACCCATCATCCGTTGTATAGCGCCCTTGGGCTCTGGCTGCAGCAACGGCATTATCTGCGTTTGCATTATGATTATGACTATGTTCCTGCTTCTGACGTTTAATCTCTTCTTTTGTTCGAATATTGTCCGCATGGGCTGCATCTTTAAGGTAAACATAGTATTTCCCATCTACCTTAATGACATAGCCACCCTTGATTTCATTGACAATATCTGAATCCTTCAACTGATAATTCGGATCTTTCATCAGCAGTTCTTCACTGATAATAGCATCATAAGGAACCTTGCCATTATAGTAATGATAATGGTCTCCATGAGAGGTCACATAACCTTGATCCGTAATCTTGATAACAATCTGTTCTGCGTTGATTCCCTCTCTCTTACTGACTTCATCTGGTGTCAAATTTTCTGCCTTTTGACCAGCCTGGTCACCGTCTATATAAGCAACTCGATTAGACTCTTTCTTAACTTGTCCAGCTTGATACCGTCCAAGCTCATAGGAACAAACACTTAGGGCAAGAACTGCCACTGAACCTGCTACATATTTTTTATTGATTTTCATTCTTTCCTCACTTTAATTCTTCTGCTAGAACACTCATATTTTCTTCCAGATTTTCTAAATAAGTCTTGTCATTTTGTGGGTCTGCCTCTAAAGGATTCAGAGTTTTAAGACCCACACCTGTTGATTTGACAAGAGTTTCAGCTACTTTTGAAGAAGCATTACTTTCTGTAAAAATCGTTTTAACCTTATAGGTTTTAACAAATTCCTGAATTTCTGTTAGTTGTCTTGGACTTGGTTCTTGTTCAGGAGAAATACCTGCAATACCAAGTTGATTAAGTCCAAATCGCTTAGCAAGATAAGAAAATGCTGTATGTTGTGTTACAAATGTTTTCTGACTCGCTTTTTCAAATTTAGGCTGGAATTTCTTAGTCAATTCTTGAGCTTTTTTGATAAAGGCTTGCGCATTTTTCTGGTAAGTTTCTTTATGCTCACTATCCACCTCTGAAAGTTTATCAGCGATAATTTGCGCTTCTTCGCCAGCTTTCTCAGGATCTAGCCAAGTGTGAGGGTCATATAGTGTTTTTTCATCAACTCCATCCCCTGCTTCCACATCTTCTAGCCCTGGAACGCGGTCCAAGGTCATTCCCTCAGATGCTTCTAAAACCTTCACTTTGGATTTTTTAAGATTGGGATCCAAACTTCCTGCCCAAGATTCGAGCGTATGAGAATGGTAAACAAAGACATCTGCATCATAGATGGCCGCGATGTCATTTGCTGAAGGTTCAAAGGAGTGAATCCCACTACTTGACTGAATCATCCGTACATCATTCAAGTCACCAGATACTTCCTTGACCATAGCGTAGATGGGATAGAAACTGGTCACAATTTTCATCCCTTTCCCTGTCTGGCTTTCCTTTTGACCACAAGCACCTAGCAATAAAAGAAAAACACTTAACAATACTAAAAATAAACTTTGTTTCTTCATACAAAACTCCTTAACCATTTAATTAACTAGTAAACATTCTACTCCTAAAAATTTAATCTGTCAAGATATTTTTAGAAAAAATTTGAAATTTCTTTCACATATAAAAATCTGCTGAGTTTCAACAACTCAACAGATTCTCACATTATTCTTCTATGGTAGAATGCTTATAGCCATAAGTAAAGTAAATAATACTTCCTACTAACAAGGCAACTAGGAAAGCAATCCAGGTTTCCATATTATACTGCAACATAAAGGATAAACAAATGATGATTGATAAAATTGGTAACAGAGGTACCAAGGGTGTTTTAAATTCCCCAGCTTTTGGCATCCCTTTTTCTTTCCGTAGGCGAATCAAACCATAAGCTAGCATGATCAAGTAGGCTAGAGTACAAATATTTAAGAAAGCTGCAATACTAGCTAGTGGGAACATTCCTGCTGCTACTGCTGAAGCTAGACCTGTCAAGATAGTAGCATTCTTTGGTACCTTACTTGTCTTCGTCAGTTCCTTAAAGGCAGCAGGCATTAAGCCGTCACGTGCTAAACTGTAAATCATACGTGATAGGGCATAGGTCATCGAGATACAAACAGTAATCAAGGTCAAGATAGCCACTAATGACACATAGTTGGCTGCCCAACTAATCCCAACACTACGAAGCGCAAAGGCAACAGCATCGTCGACATTTAGATGGCTATAGTGAACCACACCAGTCAAGACAAGCGTCACCAAGGCATAGAGAATGGTTACGATAGAAAGCGATAAGACAATCCCTCTAGGAATATTTTTTTGAGGAGTCTTGACTTCATCTACAGCCATAGAGATGGATTCAAATCCCAAAAATCCAAAGAACATTAAGGACGCACCAGCCATGATACCAGTACTAGCACCATAGATTTGTCCAAAACCATACGGAGCAAAATTGCTCCAATTATCAAGCTTGATATGCCAAATTCCTACTAAAACAAAGAGAGCTAAAGCGGAAAATTTCAAAATAACTAGAATTGAATTAAAGCGTAAGGCTGCTTTAGCATTGAGTAAAACAAGCGAGGTCACCAAGACCAAGACAAGAATAGGCAATAAATCAACAAATGTCCCTGCTTGAGGATTAAAGGTACCATTTAATGCCTGAGGAAGGGATATCCCGTATTGAGAAAGCAAGCCTTTAAAATAAGCAGCCCAACCCGAAGCTACGCCTGATATAGCTGTCATGAACTCCATCATGGTTAACCAGCCAGCTAACCAAGCTGGAAATTCTCCTAAGATAGCATAGAGATAACTGTAGGCACCACCTGTAGCAGGTACTCGCGAGGCAAATTCTGCAAAGAAGAGGGCTGATAATCCTACACACAAGGCAGAAATGACGATTGAAATCACTAGGGCTGGACCAGCAAGCGTTGCAGCTGCAGTACCTGTAATTGTAAAGACGCCCGTCCCTACCATGGCTCCGATACCCAGCAAAATCAAATCCCATAACTTCAAATGCCTATGCATCTCCGTTTTATCCAAACTAACATTCTTTGTTCTAAATATATTCATCTTTGACTCCAAAATAAACTGATGATTCTATTCTACCATAAATATAGGAGATTTGTGAATATTTATAAAATGTTTTTCTAAAAAAATCTGACTACGCTCTTGTAATCAGATTTTTATCGATTCTAGTTCATTTCTTTAAAGGCTGCTTCTGCATCCGCATTACTGATAGCACCAAATTGAATCTTTCCAATCTTTCCTTGACTATCAATCAGGTATTCTGTAGGAATGCTTCGAATTTGATAAGCTTGGAAGGTGGTTGCTTTGGTATCATAAAGAACCGGGATATCCTTATAACCTTGTTCTTGGAACCATTGTGGGAATTGCTCGACAGTTTTTTCTCCTTGAATTCCTGGTGCAATGACACTAAGAATTTCGAAATCACGATCTGGTTTTGCAGCTAGTTCCATCAACTCAGGCATACTTTTCTTACATGGACCACACCAAGAAGCCCAAAACTTCAAATAAACTTTTTTACCCTTAAAATCAGATAACTTAACTTCTTTGCCATCCATGGATTGCAAGGTGAAGTCTGGGGCATCTTTTCCAACAGCGATTTGTTGTACAGTCGTTTGTTGTTTCGGCTGTTGTGGAGCTTGAGTCTTTTTAGTTTCTTCCTCACCACAGGCCATCAATACGACTAATGACAAGAGGCTTAAACCAGCAAACATTACTTTTTTCATTTGTTCTCCTTTATTCAAAAATTCCAGCTAGAACATTTACTTGTCCTAATAGTAACAAAATTCCCATTAAAATAATGAGGAAACCACCAATTTTCTTTAGTAGCATCATATGACGCTTGATTTTACTAAAATAAGGCATTACTAGACCTGAAGCTAGGGCCAAAACCAAGAAAGGAAGGGCCATGCCCAGAGTGTAAATGAGAGTATAGATTGCTCCTTGCCAAGCACCATTTCCTCCAGAAGCCGCAAGCGCTAAAACAGAACTCAAAACTGGACCGATACAAGGTGTCCAACCAAAGCTAAAGGTAATACCAAGTAAAAAGGCTGACCAATAACGATTGGCTTCTGATTTCTTAAAAGTAAAGCTTTTTTGAACCTCTAATTTTTTAAAATGAAAAATTTCCATCTGGTGAAGACCCAAAATGATAATAATAGCTCCCATGACATATCGAAACCAATTTGCATAGAGAATATGACCAAAGTAACCAGCACCAAATCCTAGAATAAAGAAAATGAGTGAAATACCTGCGATAAAGCAAAGTGTTCGAATCAAGCCTGACCAAGCAACTTTTCTACCAAACAAAGAAAAGCTTTTTGCACTTTCTTGATCATCCAGCAAAATTCCAGTATAAACTGGTAACAGAGGAAAAATACAAGGGGAAAAGAAAGACAAGACCCCTGCTAGAAAAACGGAGATTGAAAATACTATCGTTTCCAATAAAGAACCAACTTTCTTAAGATTTCTAATCCTATTTTACTATATTCAATTTAATTTGTATGCTTTCTGCTACGCAAAATCGTATTGGGCACTATTTGACCAATCTTTTCTTTTGCTAGTCAAGGCGGATCTTATTCCCAAAAATAGGCAAAAAGCAACGACAAGGGTTACTTGTCGCTGCTTTTGTGAAAGGAAATGTCTTTTAGGTCTGACATTTCATAAGTTATGTTTTACTTGAGTTTGGCAAGGATTGCTTTAAGCTCCTCTACTAGTTTAGCTTCTGTCTCTGCTGAGCCATTTTCTTCTTTCACGAACTCAAGGGTTTCTTGGAGAAGTTTTTTGGCTTTGGCAAGGACTTTTTTATCCGCTTTTTCTGCATCTAGCTGTCCGAGAACCTTAGTCAATTCCGTGCTTAATTGCTGGATTTCTGACTCTTTCTTACGACGAACCAACCAGAAGGCAATCACACCTAGAAGGGCGAGTAGACCGACTACAATCACTCCTGCTGGAACTGAGTTTGTTTCAGTCATCTTATCTGAATCCTTACTATCTTCCGTTCCTTGTTTGGCATCTTTATTGTCCTGTGCAGGCTTGCTGTCGCTAGCATTTGCTTTCACATCTTTGAGAGAGTCCAAGGCAGCTTTCACAGACTCTACAGCAGTACGCAGACCTTGCTCTGTCAAGGCACTATCTTCCAGAGCTTTTTGAGCATCTAGGAGAACCGTCTTGGCTGCATCGATTTTCGAATCAGATACTGTTGCCAAAGCTTTCAAGCGTTGGTCTAACTCTTGAGTCAAGGCACGAAGTTCAGACTTGTCAACTTGCTCTTGAGATGGAGCAGGTTCTTGCGTGCTCGTTGATCTAGCCGAAGCGCTTGCTACCGCTCTAGGAGCTTGAGTCGGAGCTGAACTTGGAGCTGGGGTAGGACTTGCAGGTTGACTCGGAGCAGTTGGTTGAGACGGTTGTGGAGCTGGATTAGATGGATTTGTTGGAGTCTCAGTAGCTCCTTGATCTGGCTGAATAGGTTGTACAGTAGAATTTGAAGGAAGCTGAACATCTCTCAAACCATCTTTCGCCTCTTGAAGTTTCTTCATTGCAGATTTTAATTTTTCGATTTCATCACTGACATCTTGCACAGTCGCATTTTGATTACCAATCACAGTCTTGGCATTATTCACAG
>NZ_JBBJZY010000015.1:0-59259 GCF_038148955.1 Streptococcus pseudopneumoniae | reverse complement strand
AGAAGCTCAAAGACTTGCTCAAAAGCTGGGCTTTGGCTACGATAAAGAAGTGGCTGAGAAGATGATTGAGTATGCTGAGGAAAGAGTGAAGAAGTTTGGGAATAACTAGAAAAATGAAAAAGCGAGAGGAGAAGACTCATGATTGAAAAAGTGGAACGCCTCATTACAGAGATTAATCGTATTCATCGAGAATATTCTAAAGATTATTTTGAAACAGGTAAGGTGGAAAAAATCAATCTTAAGCATACCTTTTCAAAAGTTCCGACTAAAGCGATTTTGTCCTACCGTCTGAATTTACATGAGTCAATTAATGACTATCTGATGAAAGCGGATGTCCAAGATATTGCCTATGTTTATCGTGTCAAGACTTCTGAGTCTATTTTAGATAAAATTACACGTTTTTCAGAGCGTCAAGAGGGCTATCCTGTGAATTCAATTCTTAATGATATTTTTGGTGCTCGTATTATTTTAAGTTCCAAAGAGATAGCTCAAGTCATGGAGAAATTAGATGATTGGCAAGAGATTTACGGACTAAAAAACTGGTATTTACGTGATAAAGATGGCTATGTCGGTATTCATATCTATTTTAAAAATAAAAGTAATTTTTACTACCCATGGGAACTCCAACTTTGGGATAAGAAAGATGTAGATAGTAATATCGCCAGCCATATCAAGTATAAACGAGGATTTGTGGAGTAGATATTTCAAGTGGAAATGGCGATACAGGAATTGGATGAAATTCACTTACTCTATATTTTTTCTTTTTCCATAGTATTTACTCTACATTCTTCGAAAGGAGTTGAACACGCCCTGAATGCTATGTGAAATTTCTTATTAACTGAAGCAACTTAACTGAAGCAACGCATTTTAAACACATTAAACTACAGAAAGGATCGTTTGGTTACTTATCGTAACTGAACACGGGACGAATTCTTAGGAAAAGAGATAAATCGCCTTGGGTTCATAGAACCTTACATCGATTTCCTATTTTTCTACAGACATTTTTAGTAAGCCAAATCGTCCCTTTATATCTTAACCGAACACCTTTTCTGTAAAAACCTACTCTATATTCTTTGAAAGGAGTTGAACACGCCCTAAATGACGCGTGAAAAAGACAAATTCTCTGGTGAGCTTGCTTACTTCAAGAATTTTCTATTTTCACTTGATATTTTACGGGCTCTGTATCCTATATGAGTAACATTCAAAACATGTCCCTTGAGGACATTATGGGAGAGCGCTTTGGTCGCTACTCCAAGTACATTATTCAAGACCGGGCTTTGCCAGACATTCGTGATGGCTTGAAGCCGGTTCAGCGCCGTATTCTTTATTCTATGAATAAAGATGGCAATACATTTGACAAGAGCTACCGCAAGTCAGCCAAGTCTGTCGGGAATATCATGGGGAATTTCCACCCACACGGTGATAGTTCTATCTATGATGCCATGGTTCGTATGTCACAGGACTGGAAAAATCGTGAGATTCTAGTTGAAATGCACGGTAATAACGGTTCTATGGACGGAGATCCGCCTGCGGCTATGCGTTATACTGAGGCGCGTTTATCTGAGATTGCAGGCTATCTTCTTCAGGACATCGATAAAAAGACAGTTCCCTTTGCTTGGAACTTTGACGATACCGAGAAAGAACCGACAGTCTTGCCAGCAGCCTTTCCAAATCTTTTGGTCAATGGTTCGACTGGTATTTCGGCTGGATATGCCACAGACATTCCTCCCCATAATTTGGCTGAGGTCATTGATGCTGCGGTTTACATGATTGACCACCCAACTGCAAAGGTTGATAAACTCATGGAATTCTTGCCCGGGCCGGATTTCCCTACAGGGGCTATCATCCAAGGCCGTGATGAAATCAAGAAGGCCTATGAAACTGGGAAAGGGCGCGTGGTTGTTCGTTCTAAGACTGAAATTGAAAAGCTAAAAGGTGGTAAGGAACAAATCGTTATCACTGAGATTCCTTATGAAATCAACAAAGCCAATCTGGTCAAGAAAATCGATGATGTTCGTGTCAATAACAAGGTGGCAGGTATTGCTGAGGTTCGTGATGAGTCTGACCGTGACGGTCTTCGCATTGCTATCGAACTAAAGAAAGACGCAAATACCGAGCTTGTTCTCAATTATCTATTCAAATATACTGACCTACAAATCAATTACAACTTTAACATGGTGGCGATTGACAATTTCACACCTCGTCAGGTTGGGATTGTTCCAATCTTATCTAGCTATATCGCCCACCGTCGTGAAGTAATTTTGGCGCGTTCCCGCTTTGACAAGGAAAAGGCTGAGAAACGTCTCCATATTGTCGAAGGTTTGATTCGCGTGATTTCGATTTTGGACGAAGTCATCGCCCTTATCCGCGCTTCTGAGAATAAGGCGGACGCCAAGGAAAATCTCAAGGTCAGCTATGATTTTACAGAAGAGCAGGCTGAGGCCATCGTGACCTTACAGCTTTACCGTTTGACCAATACAGATGTAGTTGTCTTGCAGGAGGAAGAAGCAGAACTTCGTGAGAAGATTGCCATGCTCGCTGCGATTATCGGTGATGAACGGACCATGTACAATCTTATGAAGAAAGAGCTTCGTGAGGTCAAGAAGAAATTTGCGACTCCACGTTTGAGTACTTTAGAAGACACAGCAAAAGTAATTGAGATTGATACAGCTAGTCTTATCGCTGAGGAAGATACCTACGTCAGCGTGACCAAGGCAGGTTACATCAAGCGTACCAGCCCACGTTCCTTTGCCGCTTCAACGCTGGAAGAAATTGGCAAGCGTGATGATGACCGTTTGATTTTTGTTCAATCTGCCAAGACCACCCAGCATCTTTTGATGTTCACGACCCTTGGAAATGTCATTTATCGACCAATTCATGAATTGGCAGATATTCGCTGGAAGGATATCGGAGAGCATCTGAGCCAGACCATTACAAACTTTGAAACGAATGAAGAAATCCTTTATGTGGAAGTCGTGGATCAGTTTGATGATGCGACAACCTACTTTGTAGCGACTCGTCTCGGTCAAATCAAGCGTGTAGAACGAAAAGAATTCACCCCATGGCGAACCTACAAGTCTAAGTCTGTCAAGTATGCTAAACTCAAAGACGAGACAGACCAGATTGTAGCAGTGGCTCCAATTAAATTGGATGATGTTCTCTTGATTAGTCGAAAGGGATATGCCCTTCGTTTTAATATCGAAGAGGTTCCGGTTGTTGGTGCTAAGGCAGCAGGTGTCAAAGCTATGAATTTGAAAGAAGATGATGTCCTCCAATCTGCCTTTATCTGTAATACCTCGTCCTTTTACCTCTTGACCCAGCGTGGAAGCTTGAAACGTGTTTCAACAGAGGAAATTCCAGCAACCAGCCGTGCCAAACGTGGTTTACAAGTCTTGCGTGAGTTGAAAAATAAACCGCATCGTGTCTTCTTAGCAGGAGCAGTTGCAGAACAAGGCTTCGTTGGTGACCTCTTTAGTACAGAAGTGGAAGAGAACGACCAAACTCTGCTTGTTCAATCCAACAAAGGAACAATCTATGAAAGCCGATTGCAAGACTTGAGTCTGTCAGAACGCACAAGTAACGGTAGCTTCATCTCTGACACGATTTCTGATGAAGAAGTTTTTGACGCTTATCTTAAAGAAGTATTTACTGAAGCTAAATAAGTGAAATGAAGAATCAGTTCTAAGAGCTGGTTCTTTTTATTGAAGAAATTTTCTGAAAATTACAAAATATACTTGCTATTTTAGAAAAATAGTGTAGAATATAAGAAATAGGTTTTTAGAATAAGGAGTGGAATATGACAGTAACGATTGATTGGGAAAACCTTGGTTTTTCCTATATGAAATTACCTTATCGCTATATTGCTCATTTTAAAAATGGACAATGGAATCAAGGAGAGCTTACAGAGGATGCAACTTTGCATATTTCAGAGTCTTCTCCAAGTCTCCACTATGGACAACAAGCATTTGAAGGTTTGAAAGCTTATCGTACTAAGGATGGCAGTGTTCAACTGTTCCGGCCTGATGAAAATGCCAAACGTCTGCAACGGACATGTGACCGTCTCTTAATGCCACAAGTTCCGACAGACATGTTTGTAGAAGCTTGTAAGGCGGTTGTCCGTGCCAATGAAGAATACGTACCACCGTACGGAACAGGTGGAACCCTCTATCTTCGCCCTCTTTTGATCGGTGTCGGAGATATTATCGGGGTAAAACCGGCAGAAGAGTATATTTTCACCATCTTTGCCATGCCAGTTGGAAATTACTTTAAGGGTGGTTTGGTTCCAACCAACTTCTTGATTCAGGATGAATACGACCGTGCCGCTCCAAATGGTACAGGTGCGGCTAAGGTTGGTGGGAACTATGCTGCCAGTCTCTTGCCAGGGAAATTGGCGAAATCACGTCATTTCTCAGATGTTATCTACCTAGACCCTTCAACTCATACAAAGATTGAAGAAGTCGGTTCAGCTAACTTCTTTGGAATTACAGCTGACAATGAGTTTGTAACACCATTGAGTCCATCTATCTTGCCATCTATTACTAAGTATTCTTTGCTTTATTTGGCAGAACACCGATTGGGCTTGACTCCTATTGAGGGGGATGTCCCAATTGATAACCTTGACCGTTTTGTAGAGGCAGGTGCCTGTGGTACAGCAGCAGTTATTTCGCCAATTGGTGGAATTCAGCACGGTAATGATTTCCATGTTTTCTATAGTGAAACAGAAGTTGGCCCTGTGACTCGTAAACTCTATGATGAATTGACAGGTATTCAGTTTGGTGATATTCCAGCGCCAGAAGGTTGGATTGTAAAAGTAGATTAAAAATATATTAAAGGAGATTTTTATGAAATCGAAAAAGTGGCTCTTAACAGCAGGAGTGGTCCTGAGCACAACAGCTCTCTTAGCAGCCTGTGGAAAAGCTGATAAAGAAGCAGATGCTCCGACAACATTTTCTTATGTCTATGCAGTGGATCCAGCATCCTTGGACTACAGCATAGCAACGCGTACATCCACAACAGATATTATCGGGAATGTCGTTGATGGTTTGATGGAAAATGATAAATATGGTAATGTTATTCCTTCTTTGGCTGAAGATTGGTCTGTCTCAAAAGATGGATTGACTTATACCTATAAACTTCGTAAAGGAGTGAAATGGTACACATCAGAAGGTGAAGAATACGCAGAAGTAACAGCCCATGACTTTGTGACAGGACTAAAACACGTCGCTGATGGTAAGTCAGACGGTGTTTCTCTCATCCAAAATTCAATCAAAGGCTTGGACGCCTATATGACTGGTGAAACCAATGATTTCTCTACAGTTGGTGTTAAAGCTTTGGATGACTATACAGTTGAGTATACATTGAATGCGCCAGAAAGTTTCTGGAATTCAAAAGTGACCACAGCAACGATGTTGCCTGTAAATGAAGAGTTTTTAAAGGCATCAGGAAAGAATTACGGAGAGGTTAGCCCAGCAGGTATTCTCTACAATGGCCCTTATTTCTTAAAAACATTGACTTCTAAATCGTTGATTGAATATGAAAAAAATCCAAATTACTGGGATAAAGAAAATGTTAAAATTGAGAAGATTAAATTGACCTACTACGATGGTTCAGATCAGGAGTCTTTGATCCGTAGCTTCTCCTCTGGTGCTTATACGACTGCTCGTCTCTTCCCAAGTAGTTCAAACTTTGCTTCAACTTTGGAACAATACGGAGATAAAATCACTTATAGCCCGCAAGATTCAAGTAGTTATTACTTTACTTTTAACGTAAATCGTCAGTCATACAATAAAACTGCGAAAACAAGCGAAGAGCAAAAGACTTCTACAAAAGAAGCGATGCTTAATAAGGACTTCCGTCAGGCTATCAACTTTGCCTTCAACCGCCATTCGTATGCTGCCCAGCTAAACGGTGAAGATGGTGCGGACAAGATTATTCGTAACAGCCTTGTTCCAGATAACTTCGTACAAGCTGGTGGTAAGAACTTTGGTCAAATCGCTCAAGCAGAGTTGGTGAACTATGGTGACCAATGGAAAGGTGTTGAGCTAGTTGACGGTAAAGATTCTATCTACAACCCTGAAAAGGCTAAAGTTGCTTTCGAAAAAGCTAAGAAAGACTTGGAATCTAAAGGGGTAACCTTCCCAATTCACTTGGATGTCCCGGTTGAACAAACAGATACTATCGCCGTTCAACAAAGCAACTCTTTCAAACAGTCTATTGAATCAACTCTTGGTGCTGAAAATGTTGTCATCGATGTACTTCAAATGACAGATAATGAAAAAGAAACGATTACATCACAAGCGCGTGTTCCTTCTCAAAAAGACTATGATTTGAACAGTACAGGATGGGCTCCGAGTTATCAAGATCCAGCATCTTACTTGAATATTATGGATCCAAAATCTGGTTCTGCCATGAAACACCTTGGTATTACGAAAGGAAAAGATAAGGATGTTGTAGCTAAACTTGGTTTGGATCAATATAAGAAATTGTTAGAAGATGCTGTTTCTGAGACCACTGACCTAGAGAAGAGATATGAAAAATATGCCAAAGCTCAAGCTTGGTTGACAGATAGTTCATTATTGATGCCTACAGCCTCATCTGGTGGTTCTCCAGTTGTAAGTAATGTTGTGCCATTCTCAAAACCATACTCACAAGTTGGTATTAAGGGTGATCCATATATCTTTAAAGGTATGAAATTGCAAAAAGATATCGTTACAACAAAAGAATATGAAGAAGCTCTTAAAAAATGGCAAAAAGACAAATTGGAATCTAATAGCAAGTACCAAAAAGAACTAGAAAAACACATTAAATAACGCAGAAAACTCTATATCAGACAAGCCTGATATAGAGTTTTTTCTTGCTAGTTTTAGGATTTTCTTGTAAAATAGAAAAAGTGAAGAGAGGTATGAAATGAGCAAGAAAGATAAAAAAATCGAAATTCAAGTAGCAGATGCTAAAGTTAATGTAGGAAAAGACAGTTTTGAAGGCTATACCTTGACTATTGGTAAAAAAATTATCGGAGAAATTGCCGAATTAGACGGACAATTTGCCATCATAAAGAATGGGAATGTCGATAGTTTTTATAAAAAATTGGAAAAAGCTGTGGAAATTTTGATTGAAAATTATAATTTAGCAAAATAAGTCTTGTTTTTTTGAAATTTTCATGATATAATAGTCCATGTTGATTGTAGGAGAGATAGCGAAGAGGCTAAACGCGGCGGACTGTAAATCCGCTCCTTCGGGTTCGGGGGTTCGAATCCCTCTCTCTCCATTTCATCAATGGGGTATAGCCAAGCGGTAAGGCAAGGGACTTTGACTCCCTCATGCGTTGGTTCGAATCCAGCTACCCCAGTTCTTAGGTAATAATCAAGATAAAAAGCAAAATATCTTAGGGTATTTTATTTTTATAATTGAAAGACGTGAATGATATGAACATGTCCTTGCGGGTGCTTAGGAAAAAAATTATAAGTATGTCAAGTTTAAGAAAAACTTGATTGTTGGAGGATTTTTTAGATGAACGAATTTGAAGATTTGCTAAATAGCGTTAGCCAAGTTGAGACTGGTGATGTTGTTAGTGCTGAAGTATTGACAGTTGATGCGACTCAAGCTAACGTTGCAATCTCTGGAACTGGTGTTGAAGGTGTCTTGACTCTTCGCGAATTGACAAACGATCGCGATGCAGATATCAATGACTTTGTTAAAGTAGGAGAAGTATTGGATGTTCTTGTACTTCGTCAAGTAGTTGGTAAAGATACTGATACAGTTACATACCTTGTATCTAAAAAACGCCTTGAAGCTCGCAAAGCATGGGACAAACTTGTTGGTCGCGAAGAAGAAGTTGTTACTGTTAAAGGAACTCGTGCCGTTAAAGGTGGACTTTCAGTAGAATTTGAAGGTGTTCGTGGATTTATCCCAGCTTCAATGTTGGATACTCGTTTCGTACGTAACACTGAGCGTTTTGTAGGTCAAGAATTTGAGGCTAAAATCAAAGAAGTTGACGCTAAAGAAAACCGCTTCATCCTTTCACGTCGTGAAGTTGTTGAAGCAGCTACTGCAGCAGCTCGCGCTGAAGTATTCGGTAAATTGGCTGTTGGTGATGTTGTAACTGGTAAAGTTGCACGTATCACAAGCTTTGGTGCTTTCATTGACCTTGGTGGTGTTGACGGATTGGTTCATTTGACTGAATTGTCACATGAACGTAACGTATCACCAAAATCAGTTGTAACTGTTGGTGAAGAAATTGAAGTGAAAATCCTTGATCTTAACGAAGAAGAAGGACGTGTATCACTTTCACTTAAGGCAACAGTACCAGGACCATGGGATGGCGTTGAGCAAAAATTGGCTAAAGGTGATGTAGTAGAAGGAACAGTTAAACGTTTGACTGACTTCGGTGCATTTGTTGAAGTATTGCCAGGTATCGATGGACTTGTTCACGTATCACAAATTTCACACAAACGTATTGAAAATCCAAAAGAAGCTCTTAAAGTTGGTCAAGAAGTTCAAGTTAAAGTTCTTGAAGTTAACGCAGATGCAGAGCGCGTATCACTTTCTATTAAAGCTCTTGAAGAGCGTCCAGCTCAAGAAGAAGGGCAAAAAGAAGAAAAACGTGCTGCTCGTCCACGTCGTCCAAAACGTCAAGAAAAACGTGATTTTGAACTTCCAGAAACACAAACAGGATTCTCAATGGCTGATTTGTTTGGTGATATCGAACTTTAATCAAATTGAAAATTCACAAAATCCTTTGTTTACTAAACAAGGGATTTTTCTTTTGTCTCTGCTCCTTTTTTGATATAATAGTTCTATGTTAGAATCAGAAAAACAATCACGTTATCAAATGTTAAATGAAGAATTGTCCTTCCTATTGGAAGGCGAGACCAATGTTTTAGCTAATCTTTCCAATGCCAGTGCCCTCATAAAATCACGTTTTCCTAATACCGTATTTGCAGGTTTTTATTTGTTTGATGGAAAGGAATTGGTTTTAGGTCCCTTCCAAGGAGGTGTTTCCTGCATCCGTATTGCACTTGGGAAAGGTGTCTGTGGGGAGGCAGCTCACTTTCAGGAAACTGTTATTGTTGGAGATGTGACGACCTATCCCAACTATATTTCTTGTGATAGTCTAGCTAAAAGTGAAATTGTGGTACCGATGATGAAGAATGGTCAGTTACTTGGAGTTCTGGATCTGGATTCTTCAGAGATTGAGGATTACGATGCAACGGATCGAGATTATTTGGAACAATTTGTCGCGATTTTGCTTGAAAAGACGGAATGGGACTTTACAATGTTTGGGGAAAAATCTTAATGTATCAAGCACTTTATCGAAAATATAGAAGTCAAAACTTCTCCCAGTTGGTTGGTCAAGAAGTTGTGGCTAAGACTCTTAAACAAGCAGTGGAGCAAGAGAAAATAAGTCATGCCTATCTTTTTTCTGGTCCACGTGGAACGGGAAAAACCAGTGTAGCTAAGATATTTGCCAAAGCTATGAACTGCCCCAATCAAGTGGGTGGGGAACCTTGCAATAACTGCTATATTTGTCAGGCAGTGACGGACGGTAGTTTAGAAGATGTCATTGAAATGGATGCGGCCTCTAATAATGGGGTTGATGAAATTCGTGAAATTCGTGATAAATCTACCTATGCGCCTAGCCTTGCTCGTTATAAGGTTTATATCATAGATGAGGTTCACATGCTGTCTACAGGGGCTTTTAATGCCCTCCTAAAGACGCTGGAAGAGCCAACACAGAATGTAGTCTTTATTTTGGCCACTACTGAATTGCACAAGATTCCTGCCACTATTCTATCCCGTGTCCAACGTTTTGAGTTTAAATCAATTAAGACACAAGATATTAAGGAACATATCCACTATATCTTAGAAAAGGAAAATATCAGTTCGGAACCAGAGGCTGTGGAAATTATTGCCAGACGAGCTGAAGGTGGGATGCGGGACGCCTTGTCTATTTTGGATCAAGCCCTGAGTTTGACACAGGGAAATGAATTGACGACTTCCATCTCTGAAGAAATTACTGGCACCATTAGCCTATCAGCCTTGGATGATTATGTGGCGGCCTTGTCTCAACAGGATGTTCCCAAAGCTTTGTCTTGCTTGAATCTTCTCTTTGACAATGGTAAGAGCATGACTCGTTTTGTGACCGACCTTTTGCACTATTTAAGAGATTTGTTAATTGTTCAAACAGGGGGAGAAAATACTCACCATAGTTTAGTCTTTGTAGAGAATCTGGCTATTTCTCAGGAAAATCTGTTTGAAATGATTCGCTTAGCGACAGTGAGTTTAGCAGATATTAAGTCTAGTTTGCAGCCCAAGATTTATGCTGAGATGATGACCATTCGTTTAGCGGAGATTAAGCCTGAACCAGCTCTTTCAGGGGCGGTTGAAAGTGAAATTGCTACGCTGAGACAGGAAGTTGCCCGTCTCAAACAAGAACTCGCCAATGTGGGAACTGTGCCCAAGCCACCAAGTCCAGCTCCTAGTCGCCCAGCAGCAGGTAAGACAGTCTATCGTGTGGATCGCAATAAAGTGCAATCTATCTTACAAGAGGCCGTCGAAAATCCTGATTTAGCACGTCAAAACCTGATTCGTTTGCAGAATGCCTGGGGAGAGGTAATTGAAAGTCTTGGGGGGCCTGATAAGGCTTTGCTGGTTGGTTCTCAACCGGTTGCGGCCAATGAACACCATGCTATTCTTGCTTTTGAGTCTAACTTCAATGCTGGTCAAACCATGAAACGAGACAATCTCAATACCATGTTTGGCAATATCCTCAGTCAGGCAGCAGGTTTTTCACCTGAGATTTTAGCTATTTCCATGGAGGAATGGAAAGAAGTTCGTGCAGCCTTTTCAGCCAAAGCTAAATCTTCTCAAGCTGAAAAAGAAGCAGAAGAAAGTTTGATTCCAGAAGGTTTTGAATTTTTAGCGGATAAAGTGAAGGTAGAGGAAGACTAAAGAAAGATTTCATGATACAATAAGTTTATGAATAAACAACAATTTATTATTATGGCGCTGTTTACAGCTGCTGAGACCTATTTTTTCAATGAAGCCTGGATGACGGGGCGCTATATTATGGCAGCCTTTTGGGCAATTTTACTCTTTAGAAATTTCCGAGTCAGTTATGTGATGGGCAAAATCGTTGATGTCATCGATCAGCATTTTAATAGGAAAGACTAGCCCTTAGCTTCCAGACAAAATCAAAGCCTTTTAGGCTTTTTTTTGTTATACTAGAAAAGTATATTTATAGACCTTTTACTCTATTTCTGGGGAAACCAGACGTTTTTCTAGTAAGTACTGTAAAAGTCTTGAAAAAGAAAGGAACTATCATGTCAGTATTCGAGATCAAAGATCTTCACGTTGAGATTGAAGGAAAAGAAATTTTAAAAGGGGTTAACCTGACCCTTAAAACAGGAGAAATTGCCGCTATCATGGGACCAAATGGTACTGGTAAATCGACTCTTTCAGCCGCTATCATGGGAAATCCAAACTATGAAGTTACCAAAGGTGAAGTCTTGTTTGACGGTGTAAACATCCTTGAGTTGGAAGTAGACGAGCGTGCGCGTATGGGACTTTTCCTTGCAATGCAATATCCATCAGAAATTCCTGGAATTACTAACGCTGAGTTTCTTCGTGCAGCCATGAATGCTGGTAAGGAAGATGATGAAAAGATTTCAGTTCGTGAGTTCATTACTAAGCTAGATGAAAAAATGGAATTGCTCAACATGAAAGAAGAAATGGCAGAGCGTTACCTCAACGAAGGTTTCTCTGGTGGTGAGAAAAAACGTAATGAAATTCTTCAACTCTTGATGTTGGAACCAACTTTTGCCCTTTTGGATGAGATTGACTCAGGTCTTGATATTGACGCTCTTAAAGTTGTATCTAAAGGTGTGAATGCCATGCGTGGTGAAGGATTTGGTGCTATGATTATCACTCACTACCAACGTCTTTTGAACTACATCACACCTGATGTGGTACATGTGATGATGGAAGGTCGTGTTGTCCTTTCTGGTGGTCCAGAATTAGCTGCGCGTTTGGAACGTGAAGGATACGCAAAACTAGCTGAAGAGCTTGGCTACGATTATAAGGAAGAATTGTAATTTCCTCGTATCTTTTAGGAGAAGTAAATGACTAAAGAAACTATTAAACTTTTTTCAGAAATGCACGCTGAACCAAGCTGGTTGGCTGACCTCCGTCAAAAAGCTTTTGATAAGATTGAGAGTTTAGAATTACCAGTTATTGAGCGTGTCAAATTCCACCGTTGGAATCTCGGTGATGGAACCATTACAGAAAGTGAGCCATCAGCAAATGTTCCAGATTTCACTGCACTAGATAACCACTTGAAGTTGGTGCAAGTAGGAACTCAAACTGTTTTTGAGCAAATTCCAGTTGAATTGGCTCAACAGGGTGTTGTCTTTACAGACTTTCACTCAGCTTTAGAAGAAATTCCAGATCTTATTGAGGAATTCTTCATGTCATCTGTCAAGTATGACGATGATAAATTGGCAGCCTACCACACAGCTTATTTTAACAGTGGTGCTGTTCTCTACATTCCTGATAACGTTGAGATTAAAGAACCAATCGAGGGTATTTTCTATCAAGACAGCGATAGCGATGTACCGTTTAACAAGCATATTATGATTATCGCTGGTAAAAATTCTAAGATTAGTTATCTGGAGCGTTTAGAGTCACGCGGTGAAGGAAGTGCCAAAGCAACTGCTAATATCACAGTAGAAGTGATTGCACGTTCAGGTGCGCAAGTGAAGTTTGCGGCTATTGACCGTCTAGGTGAAAACGTCACTGCTTACATTAGCCGTCGTGGTAAATTGGGTAACGATGCAAGTATTGACTGGGCAATCGGTGTTATGAACGAAGGAAATGTCGTTGCGGACTTTGATAGTGATTTGATTGGTAACGGTAGCCATGCCGACCTAAAAGTGGTAGCTCTTTCAAGTGGACGTCAGGTTCAAGGGATTGATACCCGCGTAACCAACTATGGCTGCAACTCTATCGGAAATATCCTCCAACATGGGGTTATTCTTGAAAAAGCAACTTTGACCTTCAACGGTATTGGCCATATCATCAAGGGTGCTAAGGGAGCTGATGCGCAACAAGAAAGCCGTGTTCTCATGCTTTCAGACCAAGCGCGTTCAGATGCCAACCCAATTCTTTTGATTGATGAAAATGACGTAACTGCTGGTCACGCGGCTTCTATCGGACAAGTAGATCCAGAAGACATGTACTATCTCATGAGTCGTGGCTTGGACAAAGCAACTGCAGAGCGCTTGGTTGTTCGAGGTTTCCTTGGATCCGTTATTGTTGAGATTCCAGTCAAAGAAGTTCGTGATGAAATGATTGCAACGATCGAAGAAAAATTGTCAAAACGCTAAGGGGAAGCCGATGTTAGATGTAGAAGCGATTCGCAAGGATTTTCCAATTTTAGACCAGATTGTTAACGATGAACCGTTGGTCTATCTGGACAATGCCGCGACGACACAAAAACCACTAGCAGTTTTGGAAACAATCAACCGCTACTATGAACATGATAATGCCAATGTTCACCGTGGTGTTCATACCTTGGCAGAGCGGGCGACAGCTTCCTATGAGGCGGCTCGTGAAACCATTCGTAAGTTTATCAATGCAGGTTCGACAAAGGAAGTTCTCTTTACTAGAGGAACGACAACCAGTCTGAACTGGGTAGCTCGCTTTGCAGAGGAAGTTCTGACTGAAGGAGACCAAGTTTTGATTTCTGTCATGGAACACCATTCCAATATTATTCCTTGGCAGGAAGCCTGTCGCAAGACTGGAGCTGAGCTTGTTTATGTCTATCTCAAAGACGGAGCTCTGGATATGGATGACTTACGAGTTAAATTGACGGACAAGGTCAAGTTTGTTTCGCTAGCTCATGCCTCAAATGTTCTTGGTGTGGTCAATCCGATCAAAGAAATCACCCAATTAGCCCACCAAGTTGGAGCTATCATGGTGGTGGATGGTGCTCAATCTACACCCCATATGAAGATTGATGTTCAGGACTTGGATGTGGACTTCTTCGCCTTTTCAGGTCACAAGATGGCTGGTCCGACTGGTATCGGTGTCCTTTACGGCAAAGAGAAGTATCTGGAACAAATGTCACCTCTTGAATTTGGTGGCGAGATGATTGATTTCGTCTATGAGCAAACTGCTAGTTGGAAGGAATTGCCTTGGAAATTTGAGGCTGGAACGCCAAATATGGCAGGTGCTATTGGACTTGCTGTGGCAGTGGAGTATCTGGAAAAGATTGGTATGGATGCGATTGAAGCTCATGAACAAGAATTGATTGCATACGTATTTCCAAAATTGCAGGCAATCGATGGATTGACCATTTACGGTTCACAGGACTTGGCTCAACGTTCAGGTGTCATTGCCTTTAACCTAGGCGACCTTCATCCTCACGACCTTGCGACTGCTTTGGATTATGAAGGAGTGGCTGTTCGAGCAGGTCACCATTGCGCTCAACCCTTGCTCCAGTATTTGGATGTTCCAGCAATAGCTCGTGCAAGTTTTTATATCTATAATACCAAGGCAGATTGTGACAAGCTAGTCGATGCCTTACAAAAGACAAAGGAGTTTTTCAATGGCACTTTCTAAACTAGATAGCCTCTATATGGCAGTGGTAGCGGACCATTCGAAAAATCCACATCATCAAGGGAAGTTGGATGATGCTGAGCAAATCAGTCTCAACAATCCGACCTGTGGGGATGTTATCAATCTCTCCGTCAAGTTTGATGCAGAGGATCGTTTGGAAGATATCGCTTTTCTAAACTCAGGTTGTACCATCTCGACTGCCTCTGCGAGCATGATGACAGATGCCGTTTTGGGTAAGACAAAGCAAGAAATCTTAGAACTTGCGACTATTTTTTCTGAAATGGTTCAAGGGCAAAAAGATGACAGACAAGATAGTCTTGGTGATGCTGCTTTCTTGTCAGGTGTTGCCAAATTCCCTCAACGAATCAAGTGTGCAACCCTAGCTTGGAACGCCCTCAAGAAAACAATTGAAAATCAAGAAAATAACTAAGACAAGTTTCTTTTGTCTTATGAATTAGTAGAAATGAAGAATGAAAGAAAGGATATTATGGCTGAAGAAAGAGTAGAACCAAAACCAATTGACCTTGGTGAATATAAATTTGGTTTCCATGACGATGTAGAGCCTGTCCTATCGACAGGAAAAGGATTGAACGAAGATGTCATTCGCGAACTATCAGCTGCGAAGGGAGAACCTGAGTGGATGTTAGAATTCCGTTTGAAGTCTTATGAAACCTTCAAAAAAATGCCCATGCAAACTTGGGGAGCAGACTTGTCAGAGATTGACTTTGATGACTTGATCTACTACCAAAAACCATCTGATAAACCTGCCCGTTCTTGGGATGAAGTTCCAGAAAAAATCAAAGAAACCTTTGAACGTATCGGGATTCCTGAAGCTGAGCGTGCTTATTTAGCAGGCGCTTCTGCCCAGTACGAGTCAGAAGTGGTTTACCACAACATGAAGGAAGAGTTCCAAAAATTGGGGATTATCTTTACAGATACGGATTCTGCCCTCAAGGAATACCCAGACTTGTTTAAACAATACTTTGCGAAGTTGGTACCGCCAACAGATAACAAATTGGCTGCCCTCAACTCAGCAGTATGGTCAGGTGGAACCTTTATCTACGTACCAAAAGGGGTAAAGGTAGATATTCCGCTTCAAACTTACTTCCGTATCAACAACGAGAATACAGGTCAGTTTGAACGTACCTTGATTATCGTTGATGAGGGAGCAAGTGTCCACTACGTTGAAGGATGTACAGCACCAACTTATTCAAGTAACAGTTTGCATGCGGCTATCGTAGAAATCTTTGCCTTGGATGGAGCTTATATGCGTTATACGACTATTCAAAACTGGTCTGATAACGTCTATAACTTGGTAACAAAGCGTGCTAAGGCTCAAAAGGATGCCACTGTTGAGTGGATTGATGGTAACTTGGGTGCAAAGACTACTATGAAATACCCATCTGTTTACCTAGATGGAGAAGGGGCGCGTGGTACTATGCTTTCTATTGCCTTTGCTAATGCAGGACAACATCAAGATACGGGTGCTAAGATGATCCACAATGCTCCACATACAAGCTCATCTATCGTGTCTAAATCCATCGCTAAAGGCGGAGGAAAGGTGGACTACCGTGGACAGGTAACCTTTAATAAGAACTCTAAAAAATCTGTTTCTCACATCGAGTGTGACACCATTATCATGGATGACTTGTCAGCATCAGATACCATTCCATTTAATGAAATCCACAACTCGCAAGTCGCTTTGGAACACGAAGCTAAGGTATCTAAGATTTCAGAAGAGCAACTCTATTACCTCATGAGTCGTGGCTTGTCAGAATCTGAGGCAACTGAGATGATTGTCATGGGATTTGTAGAGCCCTTCACAAAAGAACTTCCAATGGAATACGCAGTTGAGCTGAACCGCTTGATTAGCTATGAAATGGAAGGATCAGTCGGATAAAATTTGATTTTAAATTTACCCAAAATCAAGGTCTTTGAAGATGAACTTGTAACAAAAAAATCGCGATTTTAAACCGCGATTTTTTTTATAATTTCTCATTAACAAATCGGATAAACTGATTCCACCAAACTTTTAAGAAGAAAGCTTTTTCAACATTCTTTTCTGCTACCATTTCGAAACTAGGGCGCTCTGTGGTGATGTAACCTTGACCAATCAAGTCCTTGTCTTCGTAAGTCAAATGGCCAACTACTGTTCCAGCTTCAAGTGGTGCTGGGATTGCTTTAGAATCAGGTGTGAATTGAATAGATTGGGAAGATTGATTCCCAACACGTTCAATTAGATAGATATCCTCTGGGGCCACTGCAGTGACCGTATCTTCTTTTCCATCTTGTACAGGGGCTTTGCTATCTTGATAGGCATCGCCTTGCTGAACGATTTTACGAAGTGTAAATGTAGAAGAAATATAATCCATTAGGGAAGATGTAGCTGTAAAGCGAGCGTAAGGATTATTATCTTGATGGTCTGCATTCAAAACAACTGTGATAACCCTCATCCCTTTTTCGACAGTAGTACCAACAAAAGACTCTCCAGCTTTGTCTGTTGTTCCTGTTTTCAGTCCATCAAAACCACCACGGTAAGCAGGCATGCCTTCTAACATGTAGTTGGTTGAAGTGATTGTCATTCCAGCAAAAGTAGAAGAAGGTTTTTTGGTGATTTCTAAGACTTGTGGGTATTTTTTGATGAGGTTGCGAGCAACGATAGCAACATCATAAGCACTGAGCTTATTTTCATCATCTTTATTAGATCCTGGGTAAATATTATCTCCTAGAGTCTCGTTGTTAAGACCAGTTGTATTGACAAGGGTGGCATCTTTGATTCCCCATTCCAAGAGTTTGGCACGCATCATATCAACGAAGTCTTTCTCTGAGCCAGCAATTTTCTCAGCTAGGGCAATAGCGGCACTGTTGGCACTAGATACCAGGGTTGCTTCAAGCAACTCTTCGACGGTATAATTACGGGCCTCCATAGGAACATTACTGGCTTCGGAATTTGTCGTTAATTGATAAGGATAATCAGAAATATCTACAGGAGTGGAGAGGGTAATACTTCCGTTTTCCAGAGCTTCATAGACCAGATAAACAGTAATCAATTTTGTGATGGAAGCAATTTCGACAGGTTGCGTTGCATCCTTCTCATAGAGAATTTTACCAGTATTTGCCTCAACAGCGATGGCATGTTTAGCGGCAATGGTAAAATCTTGAGCAACAGCAGTAGAAGCACCTCCTAAAAGGGAGACAGTTAATAAAGTTAAAAATATTTTTTTCATAGTAGTTTTATTCTATCATAAAGAAAAAAAATATTCTTGCTTTAATAATTCATCCGTTAAGCTTTTTGAAAATATGGTAAAATAGAGTGAGGGAGGTAACTCATGTTTCGTAGAAATAAATTATTTTTTTGGACCACAGAAATTTTACTCTTAACCATCATCTTTTATCTATGGAGACAGATGGGGTCTTTGATTGACCCTTTTGTTAGCGTGCTTAATACAATTATGATTCCATTTTTATTGGGGGGCTTTCTTTATTATTTGACAAACCCTATTGTTACTTTCTTAAATAAAGTCTGTAAACTCAATCGTCTACTTGGTATTTTAATTACCTTGTGTGCTTTGGTCTGGGGAATGGTCATAGGTGTTTTCTATCTCTTACCTATTTTGATTAATCAGTTATCTAGTTTGATTATATCTAGTCAAACTATTTATAGTCGAGTACAAGACTTAATCATAGACTTATCTAATTATCCTGCGCTCCAGAATTTGGATGTAGAAGCTACAATTCAGCAACTAAACTTATCCTATGTTGATATTCTTCAAAATATCCTAAATAGCGTATCAAATAGTGTGGGGAGCGTCTTGTCAGCTCTTATCAGTACTGTTTTGATTTTGATTATGACTCCAGTTTTTTTGGTTTATTTCTTATTAGATGGACATAAATTCTTGCCCATGCTTGAAAGAACGATTCTAAAGAGGGATCGCTTGCATATTGCAGGCTTATTAAAGAATTTAAATGCGACGATTGCTCGCTATATTAGTGGAGTTTCGATTGACGCAATCATTATAGGTTGTTTGGCTTATATTGGCTATAGTATTATTGGTTTAAAATATGCTTTAGTTTTTGCTATTTTTTCTGGTGTAGCCAATTTAATTCCTTATGTGGGGCCAAGTATTGGTTTGATTCCTATGATCATCGCAAATATATTCACTGATCCCCATAGAATGCTGATTGCAGTGATTTATATGCTTGTTGTTCAGCAGGTAGATGGTAATATTTTATATCCTCGAATCGTAGGAAGTGTTATGAAGGTTCATCCAATCACGATTTTAGTTTTACTTTTGTTGTCAAGCAATATCTATGGTGTAGTTGGAATGATTGTCGCAGTGCCAACCTATTCTATCTTGAAAGAAATTTCTAAGTTCTTATCCCGTTTGTATGAAAATCATAAAATAATGAAAGAACGAGAAAGAGAATTAGCTAAGTAAAAGTCAGGAGAACCCTGATTTTTCTTTATTGGAAGAGGCCTTTAGATTAGAAGATTGAAAATAAGTTAAAGTACTAAACTAATTTTCACAGCTAAGAATAGTAGAAGTTAATCTGATAAAAATCGAAAAAAGCAGTGGAATTCCGTGTCAGGGTAAGTTCCACTGGTTTTCATAGTCTATTAAAGTTCGAATGAAATCTATTTATTTTAGTGCAACAAGTAAAAAGTAGTCCGAATAATATAAGGATTGATTTTATAGTTTTTAAACTCAAATGAATTGAAACAAAGAGAGTAGGAAAATTCTCATCTGAAAGTATTTTAGAATAATTCTCTTCGTGAATTTCTTCAAAACAAATAGCTTCATCTTAGGTATGTGTTAATTGGATTTCGTAAGTTCTATTCACAATCGTAAAGTTATGCACTGAGAAAGTTGTAGTTAGTCTCTCAGTTTGTTAAATTTCTCGAATAGTATCTTTTTTAGTTAGTTGATTTCCTTTTTGCATTTTTGAGTTAGATAAGGTATAATGGTTTTATTGTCTTTTGGGGTCGTTACGGATTCGACAGGCATTATGAGGCATATTTTGCGACTCGTGTGGCGACGTAAACGCTCAGTTAAATATAACTGCAAAAAATAACACTTCTTACGCTCTAGCTGCCTAAAAACCAGCAGGCGTGACCCGATTTGGATTGCTCGTGTTCAATGACAGGTCTTATTATTAGCGAGATACGATCAAGTCTTGTCTAGCGGCTTGATAAGAGATTGATAGACTCGCAGTTTCTAGGCTTGAGTTATGTGTCAAGGGACTGTTAAACTAATACATAACCTATGGTTGTAGACAAATATGTTGGCAGGTGTTTGGACGTGGGTTCGACTCCCACCGGCTCCATTATTCCTTTGCATTCTTTCGCAAAACTTGGTAAAACGTTGTTAAATCAACGTTTTTTATTTTTGTCTTTGGTATTCTTTTGCAAAAAAAGGAGTTACAAACAGACCCTAAAACAGACCCTATTTTTCAAAAAGAGATAAAAAAAAAGATACAACATTTGTCGCATCCGAAAATATGTTTTTCCACGGAAGACATGGGATTCGAACCCACGCACGCTGTTACACGCCTACCGCGTTTCCAACACGGCCTCTTAAGCCTCTTGAGTAATCTTCCAATACCTACTCAAATAGTCTACCATAAAGCTACTTATCTTGCAATAAAAATTCTGGAAATAAGAAAAAATGATAGAATTTGAGAGAAAATGATTAAAAATGCTTGACTTTGAAAGAAAGTATGATAGAATGAATAGTGTAAACGATAACAGGAGGTGATTCGGTGTTAAAAACAGAGCGGAAGCAACTGATTTTAGAGGAGTTAAATCAACATCATGTAGTTTCTCTAGAGAAATTAGTTGGTTTGCTAGAAACGTCAGAATCAACGGTTCGAAGAGACTTGGATGAGTTGGAAGCAGAAAACAAGCTTCGTCGCGTGCATGGTGGAGCAGAATTGCCCCATTCCTTGCAGGAAGAAGAAACCATTCAAGAAAAATCTGTCAAAAACCTTCAAGAAAAGAAGTTGCTGGCTCAGAAAGCTGCCTCTCTCATCAAGGAACAAGATGTCATCTTTATCGATGCTGGAACAACGACAGCCTTTTTGATTCATGAATTGGTCAATAAGAATGTCACAGTTGTGACCAACTCTATTCATCATGCAGCTCAGTTGGTTGAAAAGCAGATTCCGACTGTCATGGTTGGAGGAAGCGTCAAGACTGCGACGGATGCTAGCATCGGGGGCGTTGCTCTTAACCAGATTAACCAATTGCACTTTGACCGTGCCTTTATCGGTATGAATGGTGTGGACGATGGCTATTATACGACTCCTGATATGGAAGAGGGAGCTGTGAAGCGTGCTATTTTAGAGAATGCCAAACAGACCTATGTCTTGGTGGATTCGTCTAAGATTGGACAAACTTGCTTTGCCAAGGTAGCACCACTCAAACGAGCTATTGTTATCACAAGTCAAGGGCATGATCTCTTGCAGGTTATTAAGGAGAAAACGGAGGTAATAGAAGTATGATTTATACAGTCACACTCAATCCATCCATTGACTATATCGTTCGTTTGGACCAAGTCCAAGTCGGTAGTGTCAATCGAATGGATAGTGATGATAAGTTTGCTGGTGGGAAAGGAATCAATGTCAGTCGTGTCTTGAAACGCTTGGATATTCCTAATACTGCGACTGGATTTATCGGAGGTTTTACTGGTAAATTTATCACAGATACTTTGGCAGAAGAGGAAATCGAGACACGTTTTGTCCAAGTGGCAGAAGATACTCGTATCAATGTCAAGATTAAAGCAGACCAAGAAACAGAAATCAACGGAACGGGTCCAACTGTGGAACCAGCTCAGTTAGAAGAATTGAAAGCTATTTTGTCTAGTTTGACTGCAGAAGATACAGTCGTGTTTGCGGGTTCAAGTGCTAAAAATCTAGGCAATGTTATTTACAAAGATTTGATTGCCTTGACTCGTCAGACAGGTGCTCAAGTGGTCTGTGACTTCGAAGGTCAGACCTTGATTGATAGTTTGGACTACCAGCCACTTTTAGTTAAACCAAACAATCACGAACTTGGAGCTATCTTTGGAGTGAAACTTGAAAGTTTAGATGAAATCGAGAAATATGCTCGAGAATTGCTGACTAAAGGTGCTCAAAACGTCATTATCTCTATGGCTGGGGATGGTGCTCTTCTTGTCACATCTGAGGGAGCTTACTTCGCAAAACCTATCAAGGGAACAGTCAAAAATTCAGTTGGAGCTGGTGACTCTATGGTTGCTGGATTCACAGGTGAATTTGTCAAATCAAAAGACGCAGTAGAAGCCTTCAAATGGGGAGTAGCTTGCGGAACGGCAACCACTTTCTCAGATGACTTGGCAACGGCAGAATTTATTAAAGAAACATATGAAAAAGTTGAGGTAGAAAAACGATGAAAATTCAAGACCTATTGAGAAAAGAAGTCATGTTGCTAGATTTGCAAGCAACTGAAAAAACAGCTGTTATCGAAGAGATGATTAAAAGATTGGTAGATCACGGTTATGTGACAGATTTTGAAACTTTTAAAGAAGGAATTTTGGCGCGTGAAGCTCTGACTTCCACTGGTTTGGGTGACGGAATCGCAATGCCTCACAGCAAAAACGCTGCTGTCAAAGAAGCGACTGTTCTCTTTGCCAAGTCAAACAAGGGAGTTGACTATGAGAGCTTGGATGGACAAGCAACTGACCTCTTCTTTATGATTGCGGCTCCAGAAGGTGCCAATGACACTCACTTGGCAGCCTTGGCAGAATTGTCTCAATACTTGATGAAAGATGGTTTTGCTGACAAACTTCGCCAAGCAACATCAGCTGATCAAGTCATCGAACTTTTTGACCAAGCTTCAGAAAAAACGGAAGAGCCTGTTCAAGCGCCTGCCAATGAAACTGGTGACTTTATCGTAGCTGTTACAGCTTGTACAACAGGTATTGCCCACACTTACATGGCCCAAGAAGCCCTTCAAAAAGTGGCTGCTGAAATGGGTGTTGGGATCAAGGTCGAAACCAACGGTGCCAGCGGTGTTGGAAATCAACTAACTGCAGAAGATATCCGCAAGGCTAAAGCTGTTATCATCGCAGCAGACAAGGCCGTTGAAATGGATCGTTTCGATGGGAAACCATTGATCAATCGTCCAGTCGCAGACGGTATCCGTAAGACGGAAGAATTGATTAACTTGGCTCTTTCAGGAGATGCTGAAGTTTATCGTGCTGCTAATGGAGCAAAAGCTGCAACAGCAAGCAACGAAAAACAAAGCCTTGGTGGTACCTTCTACAAACACTTGATGAGTGGTGTATCTCAAATGTTGCCATTTGTTATCGGTGGTGGTATCATGATTGCCCTTGCCTTCTTGATTGACGGTGCTTTGGGTGTGCCAAATGAAAACCTTGGCAATCTTGGTTCTTACCATGAGCTAGCTTCTATGTTCATGAAAATTGGTGGAGCAGCCTTTGGCTTGATGCTCCCAGTCTTTGCAGGTTATGTTGCCTACTCTATCGCTGAAAAACCAGGTTTGGTAGCAGGTTTCGTGGCTGGTGCTATTGCCAAAGAAGGTTTTGCCTTTGGTAAAATCCCTTATGCAGCAGGTGGTGAAGCAACTTCAACTCTTGCAGGTGTCTCATCTGGTTTCCTAGGTGCCCTTGTGGGTGGATTTATCGCAGGTGCTTTGGTTCTTGCTATCAAGAAATACGTTAAAGTTCCTCGTTCACTTGAAGGTGCTAAATCAATCCTTCTCTTGCCACTTCTTGGAACAATCTTGACTGGATTTGTCATGCTAGCTGTTAACATCCCGATGGCAGCAATCAACACTGCTATGAATGATTTCCTTGGAGGTCTTGGAGGCGGTTCAGCTGTCCTTCTCGGTATCGTCCTTGGTGGAATGATGGCTGTTGACATGGGTGGACCAGTTAACAAAGCGGCTTATGTCTTTGGTACAGGTACGCTTGCAGCGACTGTTTCTTCAGGTGGTTCTGTGGCTATGGCAGCAGTTATGGCTGGAGGAATGGTACCACCACTTGCTATCTTTGTCGCAACCCTTCTTTTCAAAGATAAATTTACCAAAGAAGAACGCAACTCTGGTTTGACAAACATCATCATGGGCTTGTCATTTATCACTGAGGGAGCGATCCCATTTGGTGCAGCAGACCCAGCTCGTGCGATTCCAAGCTTCATCCTTGGTTCAGCGGTAGCAGGTGGACTCGTTGGTCTTGCTGGAATCAAACTCATGGCGCCACACGGAGGAATCTTCGTTATCGCCCTTACTTCGAATGCTCTTCTTTACCTTGCCTCTGTCTTGGTAGGAGCAATCGTGAGTGGTGTAGTTTATGGTTACCTCCGCAAACCTCAAGCATAAAAATTAGATAGAAAATGAAAAGATTGTACCGTCCGGTGCAGTCTTTTCTCTTTCCGAAAAGCCTGTGAAATATGGTATAATGGAAGAATGGCAAACAAGAATACAAGTAAAACAAGACGGAGACCGTCTAAAGCAGAAGTCGAAAGAAAAGAAGCGATTCAACGAATGTTGATTTCGCTTGGAATCGCGCTTTTATTGATTTTCGCAGCTTTCAAATTAGGGGCTGCAGGTATCACCCTTTACAATTTAATTCGCTTGCTGGTGGGAAGTCTAGCTTATCTGGCAATATTTGCCCTTTTAATCTATCTCTTCTTTTTCAAGTGGATACGAAAACAGGAAGGGCTTCTATCTGGCTTTTTCACTATATTTGCAGGCTTGCTCCTGATTTTTGAGGCCTACTTGGTTTGGAAATATGGTTTGGACAAGTCGGTCTTAAAAGGAACCATGGCTCAGGTTGTGACGGATTTGACTGGTTTTCGAACGACCAGTTTTGCTGGTGGAGGCTTGATTGGTGTTGGACTCTATGTGCCAACAGCCTTTCTCTTCTCAAATATCGGTACTTACTTTATTGGTTCTATCTTGATTTTAGTGGGTGCTCTCCTGATCAGTCCTTGGTCTGTTTACGATATTGCTGAATTTTTCAGCAGAGGCTTTGCTAAATGGCGGGAAGGGCATGAGCGTCAAAAAGAGGAACGCTTTGTCAAGCAAGAAGAAAAAGCTCGTCAAAAGGCTGAGGAAGAGGCTAGATTAGAAAAAGAAGTGGCTGAGAAAGCCTTGCTCAATCTTCCTCCTGTCGATATGGAAACAGGTGAAATTCTGACAGAGGAAGTTGTGCAGGATCTTCCACCTATGCTTGAAGAAGAGTGGGTGGAACCAGAAATCATCTTGCCTCAAGCCGAACTTGAATTCCCTGAGCAGGAAGATGGTTCAGATGACGAAGATGTTCAGGTCGACTTTTCAGCCAAGGAAGCCCTTGAATACAAACTTCCAAGTTTACAACTTTTTGCACCGGATAAACCCAAAGACCAGTCTAAAGAGAAGAAAATCGTTCGGGAAAATATCAAAATTCTAGAAGAAACCTTTGCTAGCTTTGGTATTAAGGTAACAGTTGAACGGGCCGAAATTGGGCCATCAGTGACCAAGTATGAAGTCAAGCCTGCAGTGGGTGTAAGGGTCAACCGCATTTCCAATCTCGCAGATGATCTCGCTCTAGCCTTGGCGGCTAAGGATGTTCGGATTGAGGCTCCAATACCTGGTAAATCCTTAGTCGGGATTGAGGTTCCTAACTCTGAGATTGCGACGGTATCCTTCCGCGAACTATGGGAACAATCTCAAACAAAAGCAGAAAATCTCTTGGAAATTCCTCTAGGGAAGGCTGTTAATGGCACCGCAAGAGCTTTTGACCTTTCCAAAATGCCCCACTTGCTAGTTGCAGGTTCAACGGGTTCAGGGAAGTCAGTAGCTGTTAATGGCATTATTGCTAGCATTCTCATGAAGGCGAGACCTGACCAAGTTAAATTTATGATGGTTGACCCCAAGATGGTTGAGTTGTCTGTTTACAATGATATTCCCCATCTCTTGATTCCAGTTGTGACCAATCCACGCAAGGCCAGCAAGGCCCTGCAAAAGGTTGTGGATGAAATGGAAAACCGTTATGAACTCTTTGCCAAGGTGGGGGTTCGTAATATTGCAGGTTTTAATGCCAAGGTAGAAGAGTTCAATGCCCAGTCGGAATATAAGCAGATTCCACTGCCACTCATTGTTGTGATTGTGGATGAGTTGGCTGACCTCATGATGGTGGCCAGCAAGGAAGTAGAAGATGCCATTATTCGTCTTGGGCAGAAGGCGCGTGCTGCAGGTATCCACATGATTCTTGCAACCCAGCGTCCATCCGTTGATGTCATCTCTGGTCTGATTAAGGCCAATGTCCCATCTCGTGTCGCATTTGCGGTTTCATCAGGGACAGACTCCCGTACTATTTTGGATGAAAATGGAGCAGAAAAACTGCTTGGTCGAGGTGACATGCTCTTTAAACCGATTGATGAAAATCATCCAGTTCGTCTGCAAGGATCCTTTATCTCGGATGATGATGTTGAACGCATCGTAAACTTCATCAAGGCTCAGGCAGATGCAGACTACGATGAGAGTTTTGATCCGGGAGAAGTTTCTGAAAATGAAGGAGAATTTTCAGATGGTGATTCTGGTGGAGATCCGCTTTTTGAAGAAGCCAAGGCTTTGGTCATCGAGACGCAGAAAGCCAGCGCCTCCATGATTCAGCGTCGTTTGTCAGTTGGATTTAACCGTGCGACCCGTCTCATGGAAGAACTGGAGATGGCAGGTGTCATCGGTCCAGCTGAGGGTACCAAACCAAGAAAAGTATTACAACAATAAAAAATAGCTTCTTTCCAAGTTTGGAGGGAAGCTATTTTACGTACGACGGGCATGTCGTGCATCTGAGGTGTAAGTCCTCCGTGGGCACCTGCTACCGGTGAACCTAATAGCGATTCCCAAGCCTGACTATCGTGAGGTAGCGGGGAGAGGAAGGGATAGCGAAATCGTGGCTCTACGAACAGGAACGTGATAGTAAGGCGTATATAGCGGATAAGGGGGCTTAAAACTCTAAAGTCCAAAAAGGTAGTCGTAACCTATATACGTAAATCACGAGAGTAAACGAGGAAAGATGTACGACTTATCCCGTGAGGTCTCATGAGCGCTGAAAGCGTAGTAACAACGAATCATGAGAAGTCAGCCGAGCCCATAGTAGTGAGGAAACTTCTGTAATGGAAGTGGAGCGAAGGGGTGACCAACTAATCGAAGTAATCCTACTTCACTTGTGTCTGTAAAACGAGTGGTCTGATAGAACTGGAGTCTGTCACGTATTGACTAGATGAAGGCTCACCAATATAAGATGTCCCTCAGGCACCAAAACAAGAAAGGAATACGCACATGTCAAAATTGCTAGATAAGATATTATCACGCGAAAATATGCTTGAAGCCTACAATCAAGTAAAATCCAATAAGGGCTCAGCTGGGATTGATGGAATTACTATCGAAGAGATGGATAATTATCTCAGACAAAACTGGCGCTTGACTAAGGAACTGATAAAACAGAGAAAATATAAGCCTCAACCAGTTCTTAGAGTTGAGATTCCCAAACCAAACGGAGGTATCCGTCAACTAGGAATTCCAACAGTTATGGATAGAATGATTCAACAGGCCATTGTCCAAGTCATTAGCCCTATTTGTGAACCCCATTTCTCAGATACGAGCTATGGATTCAGACCAAATAGGTCATGTGAAAAAGCCATCATGAAGCTCTTAGAGTACTTAAATAACGGCTATGAGTGGATAGTGGATATAGACCTAGAGAAATTTTTCGATATGGTTCCTCAAGATAGATTGATGTCCTTAGTACATAACATTATCGAAGACGGAGATACGGAATCCTTGATTCGTAAGTATCTTCATTCAGGTGTTATCATTAACGGTCAGCGTCATAAAACGCTAGTTGGTACACCACAGGGAGGAAATTTATCTCCTCTCTTATCCAATATCATGCTTAATGAATTGGACAAGGAATTAGAAAAGAGGGGACTTCGATTTGTGCGCTACGCAGATGATTGTGTGATTACGGTCGGAAGCGAGGCCTCCGCTAAGCGTGTGATGTATTCAGTCAGTCGATTTATTGAGAAACGGCTAGGTTTGAAAGTAAATATGACCAAGACTAAGATTAGCAGACCAAGAGAGTTGAAATATCTAGGTTTTGGGTTCTGGAAATCATCAGATGGTTGGAAAAGTCGTCCACATCAAGATAGTGTTCGGAGATTCAAGCTTAAATTGAAGAAACTAACACAGAGGAAATGGAGTATAGACTTAACAAGACGTATTGAGCAACTGAATTTGTCTATTCGAGGATGGATAAACTATTTCGCCTTGACTAACATGAAGTCAACCATGTTAAGTATTGATGAAAGGTTGAGAACACGAGTTAGGGTTATTATCTGGAAACAATGGAAAAAGAAATCTAAGCGACTTTGGGGCCTTCTTAAATTAGGAGTTCCGAAATGGATAGCAGATAAAGTATCTGGCTGGGGCGACCATTATCAATTAGTAGCTCAGAAGTCGGTACTTAAACGTGCTATATCAAAACCAGTCCTTGAAAAACGTGGACTGGTTTCGTGTTTGGATTATTACCTTGAACGACATGCGTTAAAAGTTAGTTGAACCGCCGTATGCCGAACGGCACGTACGGTGGTGCGAGAGGGGCTAGAGATTATCCCCTACTCGATTGGCTATTGATTACTTTTATTTTCTGAAGTTGGAGTATTGGTCTGTTTTTCATTTTCAGTGGCAGGTTTACTTGGAGCAGGAGTAGTAGATTCCTGAGTTGCTGCTTTCTGCTCTTCTTTTTTCTCTTCCTTGACGCTAGATTTTGGTGTTTCCTCTTGCTGTGTTTTTTCTTGGGTAGTGTTAGTTTCCTTATTGGGAGTAGTATTTTCCTGAGGGGATTCTTTTTGAATTTCTTTGACAATTGTTGTCGTCTGTGTTGTTGTGATTTCTTTTTTAGTATTTTTATTATTATTATCCAAGGCATTCATGATCGTGATAGTCGCAGTAATCAAGCCAAGGATACTACCGATAGTGGCAACAGTTTTTTGAAAGACCGTAAATCCTTTTTTGATGTGTTCTGTTTTTGGTTTTGAAGTTCTACGATAATTAGGCATACATTCTCTCCTTTGATTAAAATTTATTATACCGCATTTCTTTAAAAAAATCTTAAAAAAAGAGGAATTGCCCTTTCTTGTCGCAGGCTCCGTTTCATGATACAATAGAAGGAGTGATTTTAGAAAGCGTGAGAAAACATGATTTACTTTGATAATTCGGCGACGACCAAGCCCTATCCTGAAGCCCTTGAAACCTATATGCAGGTGGCTTTAAAAATTTTAGGAAATCCATCTAGTCTCCATCGTTTGGGAGATCAGGCAACACGAATCTTAGATGCTTCCCGTCAACAGATTGCAGATTTGATTGGCAAGAAAAGTGACGAAATCTTCTTTACCTCTGGTGGAACAGAAGGGGATAACTGGATTCTCAAAGGTGTGGCCTTTGAAAAAGTCCAGTTTGGCAAGCACATCATCGTATCAGCCATTGAACATCCGGCAGTCAAAGAGTCAGCACTCTGGTTGAAATCTCAAGGTTTTGAAGTGGATTTGGCTCCAGTTGATGACAAAGGATTTGTGGATGTAGAGGCTCTAGCAGGTTTGATACGACCTGATACAATCCTAATTTCTGTCATGGCAGTAAACAATGAAATCGGCTCTATCCAACCTATTGAGGCTATTTCAGAACTCTTGGCAGACAAGCCAACTATTTCCTTCCATGTTGATGCGGTTCAAGCACTTGCTAAGATTCCAACTGAAAAATACCTGACAGAACGAGTGGATTTTGCGACCTTCTCGAGTCATAAGTTCCACGGTGTCCGAGGTGTTGGCTTTGTCTATATCAAGTCTGGCAAGAAGATTACGCCTCTTTTAACAGGTGGTGGTCAGGAGCGTGATTATCGTTCGACAACTGAAAATGTGGCAGGGATTGCTGCGACAGCCAAGGCTCTCCGTTTGTCTATGGAAAAATTAGCTATTTTTGCTAGTAAGACAGGGCAGATGAAGGCAGTCATTCGTCAAGCGCTTTTGGATTATCCAGATATTTTTATCTTTTCAGATGAGGAAAACTTCGCCCCTCATATCCTGACTTTTGGGATTAAGGGTGTTCGTGGAGAAGTTATTGTTCACGCCTTTGAAGACTATGATATTTTTATCTCAACGACCTCTGCTTGTTCGTCCAAAGCTGGGAAACCTGCAGGGACCTTGATTGCAATGGGAGTGGATAAAGATAAGGCCCAGTCAGCTGTGCGTCTTAGCCTAGACCTTGAAAATGATATGAGTCAGGTCGAGCAGTTTTTGACCAAGTTAAAATTGATTTACAATAAAACTAGAAAAGTAAGATAGGAGCATTCATGCAGTATTCAGAAATTATGATTCGCTACGGAGAGTTGTCAACCAAGGGTAAAAACCGTATGCGTTTCATCAATAAACTTCGCAATAATATTTCAGACGTTTTGTCTATCTATCCCCAAGTTAAGGTAACCGCAGATCGCGACCGTGCCCACGCTTACCTCAATGGAGCTGATTACACAGCAGTAGCAGAATCACTCAAGCAAGTCTTCGGGATTCAAAATTTTTCTCCAGTATATAAGGTTGAAAAATCTGTAGAAGTTCTGAAGTCTTCTGTTCAAGAGATTATGCAGGACATCTACAAGGAAGGGATGACCTTTAAGATTTCTAGTAAGCGTAGCGACCACAACTTTGAACTCGATAGTCGCCAACTCAATCAAACACTTGGAGGGGCTGTTTTTGAAGCAATTCCAAATGTGCAAGCTCAGATGAAAAATCCTGACATCAATCTTCAGGTGGAGATTCGTGAGGAGGCGGCTTATCTTTCCTATGAAACCATTCGTGGAGCAGGTGGATTACCTGTGGGAAGTTCTGGTAAAGGCATGCTCATGTTGTCAGGAGGGATTGACTCACCTGTAGCTGGCTATCTAGCCCTTAAACGTGGGGTAGATATTGAGGCTGTTCATTTTGCTAGTCCACCTTACACGAGTCCTGGTGCTCTTAAAAAAGCCCAAGATTTGACCCGTAAATTGACCAAGTTTGGTGGCAATATCCAGTTTATCGAAGTACCTTTCACAGAGATTCAAGAGGAAATCAAGGCTAAAGCGCCAGAAGCCTATCTCATGACCTTGACGCGTCGTTTTATGATGCGGATTACCGACCGTATTCGTGAGGTACGAAATGGCTTGGTTATCATCAATGGGGAAAGCCTTGGTCAAGTAGCCAGTCAAACTCTTGAAAGTATGCAGGCTATCAACGCTGTGACCAACACTCCCATCATCCGCCCTGTGGTTACTATGGACAAATTGGAAATCATTGACATCGCCCAGGAAATCGATACCTTTGATATTTCTATCCAGCCTTTTGAGGATTGCTGTACTATTTTTGCACCAGACCGTCCTAAGACCAATCCTAAGATTAAGAATGCAGAGCAGTATGAAGCACGCATGGATGTTGAAGCTTTGGTTGAGCGCGCAGTGGCTGGAATCATGATTACTGAGATCACACCGCAGGTTGAAAAAGATGAAGTCGATGACTTGATTGACAATCTGCTCTAATTTAGAAAATCCAAAAGAATAGCGAAAATCAGGAAAGAAAGTTAGTTTTTTCTCTAAAAACAGGTAAAAAACTAACTTGTTTTCTATTTTTATGATATAATGAGATAAAATTTTGAATATAGAGAGTTTTCTGACAATGAATCATTCCTACTTTTATCTAAAAATGAAAGAACACAAACTCAAGGTTCCTTATACAGGCAAAGAGCGCCGTGTGCGTGTTCTTCTACCTAAAGATTATGAGAAAGACACGGACCGTTCCTATCCTGTTGTATACTTTCATGACGGGCAAAATGTTTTTTATAGCAAGGAGTCTTTCATTGGTCATTCATGGAAGATTATCCCAGCTATTAAGCGCAATCCTGATATCAGTCGCATGATTGTTGTTGCCATTGATAATGATGGTATGGGGCGGATGAATGAGTATGCGGCTTGGAAATTCCAAGAATCTCCTATCCCAGGGCAGCAGTTTGGTGGCAAGGGTGTGGAGTATGCCGAGTTTGTCATGGAGGTGGTCAAGCCTTTTATCGATGAAACTTATCGTACAAAAGCAGACCGCCAGCATACGGCTATGATTGGTTCCTCATTAGGAGGAAATATTACCCAGTTTATCGGCTTGGAATACCAAGACCAAATTGGTTGCTTGGGCGTCTTTTCATCTGCCAACTGGCTGCACCAAGAAGCCTTTAACCGCTATATAGAGCGCCAGCAACTATCGCCTGACCAGCGCATTTTCATCTATGTGGGAACGGAAGAAGCGGATGATACAGACAAGACCTTGATGGCTGGCAATATCAAACAAGCCTATATCGACTCGTCGCTTCGCTATTACCATGATTTGATAGCAGGGGGAGTACACTTGGGCAATCTTGTCTTAAAAGTTCAGTCTGGTGCCATCCATAGTGAAATCCCTTGGTCAGAAAATCTACCCAATTGTCTGAGATTTTTTGCAGAAAAATGGTAAGTTAAGAAAGGAAAAAACGAAATGCATATTGAACATCTTAGCCACTGGAGTGGCCATCTCAACCGTGAAATGTATCTCAACCGTTATGGACATGCTGGTATTCCAGTTGTGGTCTTTGCTTCATCAGGTGGTAGTCACAACGAATACTATGATTTTGGAATGATTGATGCCTGTGCTTCCTTTATCGAGGAAGGCCGTGTCCAGTTCTTTACCCTATCTAGTGTGGATAGTGAGAGCTGGTTGGCTACTTGGAAGAACGGTCACGACCAAGCAGAGATGCACCGTGCCTACGAACGCTATGTGATTGAGGAGGCCATTCCTTTTATCAAGCATAAGACAGGTTGGTTTGATGGCATGATGACAACGGGGTGCTCAATGGGTGCCTACCATGCACTCAATTTCTTCCTCCAGCATCCAGATGTCTTTACCAAAGTGATTGCTCTCAGTGGTGTTTATGACGCACGTTTCTTTGTTGGCGATTACTACAATGACGATGTTATTTACCAAAACTCGCCAGTAGACTATATCTGGAACCAAAACGACGGCTGGTTTATTGACCGTTACCGTCAGGCAGAGATTGTGCTGTGTACGGGTCTTGGAGCCTGGGAACAAGATGGTCTACCATCTTTCTACAAGCTCAAAGAGGCCTTTGACCAGAAACAAATCCCAGCCTGGTTTGCTGAATGGGGACACGACGTCGCCCACGACTGGGAATGGTGGCGCAAACAAATGCCTTATTTCCTCGGCAATCTCTATTTATAAAAGGAGTGACCTATGAATTACCTTGTTATTTCTCCCTACTATCCACAAAACTTTCAACAGTTTACGATTGAGCTAGCCAATAAAGGCATCACCGTCTTGGGAATTGGTCAGGAACCATACGAGCAATTGGATGAACCTTTACGCAATAGCCTGACCGAGTATTTCCGTGTTGATAATCTTGAGAACATAGACGAAGTTAAACGTGCAGTTGCTTTTCTCTTTTATAAACATGGTCCTATCGACCGCATCGAATCCCACAATGAATACTGGCTTGAGCTGGACGCAGCACTCAGAGAACAATTCAATGTTTTTGGTGCCAAACCAGAGGATCTCAAAAAGACGAAATATAAGTCTGAAATGAAGAAACTTTTCAAAAAAGCAGGTGTCCCTGTGGTACCTGGAGCTGTTATCAAAACGGAAGCAGATGTTGATCAAGCAGTGAAAGAAATCGGTCTTCCAATGATTGCCAAACCTGACAATGGAGTGGGAGCAGCCGCAACCTTTAAACTTGAGACAGAAGACGATATCAATCACTTCAAGCAAGAATGGGACCATTCGACCGTTTATTTCTTTGAAAAATTTGTCACTTCTAGTGAAATCTGTACCTTTGATGGTCTAGTGGACAAGGATGGAAAGATTGTCTTCTCAACGACCTTCGACTACGCCTATACACCGCTTGATCTCATGATTTACAAGATGGACAATTCTTATTACGTTCTCAAGGATATGGATCCTAAATTACGTAAATATGGTGAGGCAATTGTCAAAGAATTTGGTATGAAGGAACGGTTCTTCCATATCGAGTTCTTCCGTGAGGGGGACGATTACATTGCTATTGAGTACAATAACCGTCCTGCAGGTGGTTTTACCATTGATGTTTATAACTTTGCCCACTCTTTGGATCTTTATCGTGGCTATGCAGCTATTGTTGCGGGAGAAGAGTTCCCAGTGTCAGAGTTTGAACCTCAGTATTGTTTGGCTACTTCTCGCCGTGCAAATGCTCATTATGTCTATTCAGAAGAGGATTTGCTTGACAAATATAGCCAGCAGTTCAAGGTTAAAAAAATCATGCCAGCTGCCTTCGCAGAACTTCAAGGAGATTATCTTTATATGCTGACAACTCCGAGTCGACAAGAAATGGATCAGATGATTGCAGATTTCGGACAACGTCAAGAATAAGAACTATCGGATTAAGGAAAATGACTTTCCTAATCCTTTTGTTTTGTCTGATAAAAAATAAGAGTATCCTAATAAGGTAGCTATCATAAGACTTATTCGATAACTATTTGAAGCAGGATTAGGTGGTCAGAAATTGAATTTTTAAGGTTTCAATTTAGTCATAGTATTGTGCTTTCGTATCCGTAAATCAGCTAAAAGGATCCATGACGACACCTATACGATATAGTTTTCAAGATACCGAACAAGTCTATTAAAATATTCAGGTGACGCATAGATATAGTTAATTGAAGCTTTGTTTGAAATCTGATAAAATAATGATATTACTAAGTTTTAAAACTAAAGAAAAGGGAAGATATGATTACAGGCGAATTAAAAAATAAAATCGATCAGTTGTGGGAAATTCTTTGGACAGAAGGAAATGCAAATCCTTTAACAAATATTGAACAGTTGACTTATCTCTTATTTATGAAAGATTTGGATAGTGTTGAGTTGGGACGCGAAAGTGATGCTGAGTTTCTAGGGATTCCTTATGAAGGAGTTTTTCCAAAAGATAAACCTGAATACCGTTGGTCAACTTTTAAAAACATAGGGGATGCTCAGGAAGTTTATCGTTTAATGACTCAGGAGATTTTTCCTTTTATTAAAAATCTCAAGGGAGATACAGATGATACAGCCTTTTCACGCTATATGCGAGAGGCTATTTTTCAAATAAATAAGCCAGCTACGCTTCAAAAGGCAATCTCTATCTTAGATGCTTTTCCCACTAGGGGATTAGATGTAGAGTTTGATAACGATAAACAAAGTATTACTGATATCGGAGATATCTATGAATATCTGTTATCAAAATTGTCAACCGCAGGTAAAAATGGACAGTTCCGTACGCCTCGTCACATCATCGATATGATGGTTGAGTTGATGCAACCGACCATCAAAGATATTATCTCAGATCCCGCTATGGGGTCTGCGGGCTTCTTAGTATCTGCTAGCCGTTACTTAAAGCGTAAGAAAGATGAATGGGAAACCAATACAGATAATATCAATCATTTTCATAATCAGATGTTTCATGGAAATGATACGGATACGACTATGCTGAGACTTGGGGCGATGAACATGATGCTACATGGAGTAGAAAATCCACAAATCAGTTACCTTGACTCGCTGTCTCAAGATAATGAAGAAGCCGATAAATATACTTTGGTTTTAGCAAATCCTCCTTTTAAGGGCTCACTTGACTACAATTCAACCTCTAATGACCTTCTTGCAACCGTAAAAACCAAAAAAACAGAATTACTCTTTCTTTCTCTTTTCTTGCGAACTTTAAAACCAGGTGGACGAGCAGCAGTTATCGTACCGGATGGTGTTCTTTTCGGTTCTTCCAAAGCCCATAAAGGAATTCGTCAGGAAATTGTAGAGAACCATAAGCTTGATGCTGTTATCTCAATGCCTAGTGGTGTTTTCAAGCCTTATGCTGGTGTTTCGACTGCTATTCTCATCTTTACAAAGACTGGCAATGGTGGGACGGACAAGGTTTGGTTTTACGATATGAAAGCGGATGGTTTAAGTTTAGATGATAAGCGACAACCGATTAGCGACAATGATATTCCAGATATTATTGAACGCTTTCATCATCTTGAAAAAGAAGTAGAACGTCAGAGAACGGATCAGTCTTTCTTTGTTCCAGTTGATGAGATAAAGGAAAATGATTATGATTTGTCTATCAATAAATATAAAGAGATTGAGTATGAAAAAGTTGAGTATGAACCAACAGAAGTCATCTTAAAGAAAATCAATGATTTAGAAAAAGAAATTCAAGCTGGCTTGGCTGAATTAGAAAAATTACTCAAGTAGGGAGGTGGCTGTATGAAAAAAGTGAAGTTGGGGGAAGTTTTATCTCTAAGAAAAGGTAAGAAAGCCACTGTAATTGCTGAACAAACAACTCTAAGCCAACGTTATATTCAAATAGATGATTTAAGAAATAATAATAATTTAAAATTCACTGAAAGTTTAAATATGACTGAAGCACTCCCGGATGATATTCTGATAGCATGGGATGGTGCTAATGCAGGAACAGTTGGCTATGGGTTATCGGGAGCTGTTGGTAGTACAATTACGGTCTTAAAAAAGAATGAGCGATACAAAGAAAAAATTATATCAGATTACTTGGGAGTCTTTTTGGAAAGTAAATCGCAGTATTTACGAGATCATTCAACAGGTGCAACAATTCCTCATTTAAACAAGAATATATTACTTGATTTACAATTAGAATTGCTAGGTATCGAAGAACAAGAGAACATTATCTGTATTCTTAATACGATTAAAAGGCTTATTACTAAAAGAAAATTGCAGTTAGATGAACTAAACTTGCTCGTAAAATCCCGATTTAACGAGATGTTTATGCTAAGAAACTTTCCATTAAAAAGACTTGGAGAATTAGTTGAAGAAGTCCGATATGGAACTAGTTTACCAGCCACTCTTAACGGTAAGTATGGATATTTAAGAATGAATAATATAACTGAAGACGGTCGATTGAATATACAGAATTTAAAACACATAGATGTTCCAGAGAAAGACTTAGAAAAGTATGTAGTAAGAAAAGGGGATGTACTATTTAATCGTACAAATAGTATTGAATTAGTTGGGAAAACATGTATTTATGAATTAGATTTTGATATGGTTATTGCAGGTTACATTATTCGTATTAGAACAAATAATAATATTTTAAACCCTAGATATCTATCCGAATTTTTAAATTTTCCTAGTACAAAGAAGTTTCTAAGGAACATCGCGAAAGGTGCTGTTAATCAAGCTAATATAAATGCAAAGGAATTACAAGATATTTCCATCCCCCTCCCCCCTCTAGCCCTCCAAAATGAGTTCGCAGACTTTGTAGCCCAGGTCGACAAATCACAATTGGCAATCCAAAAATCTCTGGAAGAGCTTGAAACTTTGAAGAAATCTCTGATGCAGGAGTATTTTGGCTGATATTCTGCCATTGTAATTACGGTAATGATTTGTTATAATACAACAAAGGAGGAAATCAGATGGTCGTAAAAACAAGAAAACAAGGAAATTCAATCACCATTACGATTCCAAGTGAATTTAATATTCCAAGTGGTGTTAAATACGAAGCGAAATTGTTACCAAGTGGTGAGATTATCTTTACTCCTGAAGAATTGGATCAGCAGGTTTCTTATGTATCTGATGATGCCTTTGACTTAAATTTAGATAAAATATTTGACGAATACGACGATGTTTTCAAAGCTTTGGTGGAAAAATGACAATCTATCTAACAGAAAAGCAAATTGAAAAAATAAATGCTTTAGCAATTCAACGGTATTCTCCAAATGAGAAAATTCAAACAGTTAGTCCTTCTGCCTTAAATATGATTGTGAACTTACCAGAACAATTTGTCTTTGGGAAGCCTCTTTATCCAACAATTTTTGATAAAGCAACGATACTATTTGTCCAATTGATAAAGAAGCATGTTTTTGCTAATGCTAATAAAAGAACTGCTTTCTTCGTTTTGGTCAAATTTTTACAATTAAACGGCTATCGTTTTTCTGTAACGGTAGAAGAAGCAGTAAAAATGTGTGTAACCATCGCAGTAGAAGCTTTAACTGATGAAAAAATGACAAGCTACTCCAAATGGGTTTCTGAACATTCTGTTAGAGAAAAGGTCAAAAAGTAACCTAGTATGCTGGATTTGAATGAGCACAAGAAAATAAATGAACAGACAATATTAGAATTCTGTAATGCAGAAACTGATATTGTCTCTTTTTATTGATGAATAAGAAAGTGAGAAATGATGGAATCAAAAGTTACAATTATCATGCAAGAAATGTTACCTCTTTTAAATAATGAACAATTACTAGCATTGAGAGAGAGTTTAGAACATCATCTAGTAGACGGAAAAAAGCAGCAGAAGTATTCGAATAATAACCTGTTGCAATTATTTATTACCGCCAAGCAGGTAGAGGGCTGTAGCTCAAAAACAATTCGTTATTACCAGAGGACGATTGAAAACTTGTTTAATGCTATTAAGGAGTCTGTGACACAACTCACAACAGATGATTTAAGGAGTTATTTAGCAAATTACCAGTCTGAAAAGGACTGTAGTAAGGCAAATTTAGACAATATTAGGCGTATATTGTCTTCTTTTTTTGCTTGGCTTGAGCAAGAGGAATACATCATTAAAAATCCAATTCGACGGATAAAGAAAATTAAGACTGAGCAAAATGTGAAGGAAACTTATACTGATGAACATTTGGAAATTATGCGCGATAACTGTGAAAATTTGAGAGATTTGGCAATAATAGATCTACTAGCATCGACAGGTATGCGTGTAGGGGAACTTGTACAGTTGAATCGTTCAGATATTGATTTTGAAAACAGAGAGTGTGTTGTATTTGGTAAAGGAAAGAAGGAGAGACCAGTATATTTTGACGCTCGGACGAAAATTCATTTAAGAAACTATCTTAACGACAGAAAAGATAGTCACCCTGCTCTTTTTGTAACGCTAGTTGGAAAAGTCCAGAGGCTTGGAATTGCTGGTGTAGAGATTCGCTTAAGAAAGTTAGGAGACAAACTCGGCATACAAAAGGTTCATCCACATAAATTCAGAAGAACTTTAGCGACAAAGGCTATTGATAAAGGAATGCCTATTGAACAGGTCCAAAAACTACTAGGTCACAGCAAAATTGATACAACCCTGGCCTATGCCATGGTCAATCAAAATAATGTCAAGCATTCACACCAAAAATTCATCTCTTAAAAGCAAATCCCGATATTCCGAGGAGGTGGTTGCATGAAGAAAGTGAAGTTAGGGGAAATTTGTGAAATAGTTACAGGTTCAACTCCAAAGAGTAGTAATCCAAATTATTGGAATGGAGAATACAAATGGATTACTCCTGCAGAAATTAGTGATGATGATTTTATCGTTTTTGACACACAACGGAAAATTACTAAGTTAGGAATTGAAGAAACGGGCTTGAAATCATTTCCTACGGGAACAGTTTTGTTATCGTCTCGTGCTCCGATTGGTAAAGTTGCAATTTCAGGATGTGAGATGTATTGTAATCAAGGTTTTAAAAATTTTATCTGCTCAAATAAAATCAATAATGAGTATTTATATTATTTTTTTAAAGCAAGAAAAAATTATTTGAATATTTTGGGGCGAGGAGCAACATTCAAGGAAATATCTAAAAGTATAGTATCTGATATTGAGATTTTTTTGCCAACGTATGACATACAGAGGAAACAAGTTAAAGTTCTAAAAAAAATTGATAAACTTATTTATACTAGAAAAGAACAATTGATTGAGTTTGAATATCTCGTAAAATCCCGATTTAACGAGATGTTTATGCTAAGAAACTTTCCATTAAAAAGACTTGGAGAATTAGTTGAAGAAGTCCGATATGGAACTAGTTTACCAGCCACTCTTAACGGTAAGTATGGATATTTAAGAATGAATAATATAACTGAAGACGGTCGATTGAATATACAGAATTTAAAACACATAGATGTTCCAGAGAAAGACTTAGAAAAGTATGTAGTAAGAAAAGGGGATGTACTATTTAATCGTACAAATAGTATTGAATTAGTTGGGAAAACATGTATTTATGAATTAGATTTTGATATGGTTATTGCAGGTTACATTATTCGTATTAGAACAAATAATAATATTTTAAACCCTAGATATCTATCCGAATTTTTAAATTTTCCTAGTACAAAGAAGTTTCTAAGGAACATCGCGAAAGGTGCTGTTAATCAAGCTAATATAAATGCAAAGGAATTACAAGATATTTCCATCCCCCTCCCCCCTCTAGCCCTCCAAAATGAGTTCGCAGACTTTGTAGCCCAGGTCGACAAATCACAATTTGCTTGTGAGATAGCTATAAAAGTGTGGAGAAATAGCTTGAAATTTAGTATAATATAGCTAAACTATTTGTTTAAAGTGAGAAAAAAATGGGAAATTTTAGCTTTCTTTTAAAAAATGACGAATATGAATCTTTTTCAAAACCTTGCATTGAAGCTGAGAATATGATTGCTACATCAACTGTGGCTACCGCCTTTATGGCGCGTCGTGCTTTAGAGCAGGCTGTCCATTGGATATATAGTCACGATTCATATTTAGAAGCTCCCTATCGTGCTACTCTATCTTCTTTAGTATGGGATGATGATTTTAGGGATATCGTAGATTCTGAACTCCACAAGCAGATAGTTCTGTTGATTCGGTGGGGAAACCATGCTGCTCATGGTGGTGAAATTAAGGAACGAGAAGCGATTTTAGCTTTACATCATTTGTATCAGTTTGTTAATTTTATCGATTATTGTTACAGCAATGAGTTTGTGGAGCGTTATTTTGATGAGAAGTGCTTACCACTTTCAGCAAACATCAAATACCGAGAAACTCCACAATCTATGATAAAGTTACAAGACAGTTTACCAGAACTGCCTGATTTTCATGAACAGATGGCTGCTCAGTCCGTAGAAGTTCAAGAGACTTATACTGAAAAACGTGAGACTGCAGCGCAACGGCAAGATGTGCCTTTCCATATTGATCAATTATCTGAGGCAGAGACAAGAAAGCTCTTTATTGATATTGATCTCCGTCTAGCAGGATGGAGATTTGAAGAAAACTGTCGTGTTGAGATAGCCGTTGATGGTCTCAAGCACGGTTCAGGAATTGGTTACTGTGACTATGTACTTTATGGTAAAAATGGGAAAATTTTAGCGATTGTAGAGGCTAAAAAAGCCTCTGTCAATCCAGAAGTAGGGGAAGTACAGGTCAAAGAATATGCTGAAGCTCTGGAGAAACATATCGGCTATCAGCCAATTTGCTTTATTACAAACGGCTTGAAGCACTATATACTTGATGGTCCGAACCGACGCCAGATTGCAGGCTTTTACTCTCAAGAAGAATTGCAATTAGTGATGGATAGACGTCATCTTCAAAAACCACTTGAGGATATTTCTAGTAAAATTAGAGACGATATTTCCGGGCGTCACTACCAAAAACATGCGATTGCAAGCGTTTGTGAAGCTTTCTCTAATCATCGTAGACAGGCACTTTTGGTTATGGCAACTGGGGCGGGGAAAACTCGTACAGCAGTTTCTCTAGTTGATATCTTATCACGTCATAACTGGGTAAAAAACGTTCTCTTCTTAGCCGATAGAACTTCCTTGGTTAAGCAAGCCTATGATTCGTTTAGAAAATTACTCCCAGATCTTTCCGTTTGTAACTTCTTAGAAGATAAAGAAGGAGCTCAATCAAGTCGCATGGTCTTTTCAACTTATCCGACTATGATTGGAGCGATTAGTGGTCAAGAAGAAGTAAATCAACGCCCTTTCACTGTTGGGCATTTTGACCTTATCATAATTGACGAGTCTCACCGTTCTATTTATCAGAAATACAAGTCCATTTTTGATTATTTTGATGCAAGGATTGTAGGCTTAACAGCTACTCCTCGTCAAGATTTAGATAAAAACACCTATGGATTCTTTAATTTGGAGAATGGGGTTCCAACATATGCATATGATTTGGAAGAAGCTGTTAAAGACGGATATTTAGTAGCCTATCATTCTATCGAAACCAAACTGAAACTACCTACGGATGGTCTACATTATGATGATTTGTCCGAAGAAGAAAAGGAACATTTTGATAGCAAATTTGAAGACGATAGCTGTGAAAAAGATATTGATGGGAGTGTATTTAATTCCTTTATTTTCAATAAAAGTACAGTAGAAATTGTTTTAAATGAACTCATGACAAGAGGAATTCAGACAGCCTCGGGTGATGAAATTGGTAAAACTATTATTTTTGCTAAAAATCATGCTCATGCGGAATATATCAGAGGTATTTTTAACAACCGCTATCCTGAAAAAGGGAGCGACTATGCTCAGGTGATTGATTATAGTATTAAGCATTATCAGACCGTGATTGATGATTTTAAAATTAAGGAGAAGTATCCTCAAATTGCGATTTCTGTCGATATGTTAGATACAGGTATTGATGTACCAGAGGTTGTGAATTTAGTCTTCTTCAAGAAAGTACGCTCTAAAACTAAGTTTTGGCAGATGATTGGTCGAGGAACCCGTCTATGTAAAGATTTATTTGGACCTGAGCAGGATAAGGAAAACTTCTTGGTATTTGATTATGGGGACAATTTTGATTATTTTCGTGCAGATCCAAGAGATGGAGAGGGTCGTCACATTGTTTCGTTGACTCAGCGTTTATTTAATATCAAAGTGGACTTGATTCGAGAACTTCAGGGACTCCAATACCAAGAAGATCAGTTTGCTAGAGCATATCGTCAGGAGCTTGTCTCAGAACTTCAAGGTCGTATAGAGAGCTTAAATGAGTTGGACTTCAGGGTTCGTATGGTTTTAGACACAGTTTATAGCTATAGGAAATTGGAAAGTTGGCAGAATCTAACTGCTGTTACAAGTGAAACCATTCAAAACAATCTCTCTCCGCTTCTATTTGATGAAGATAAAGAAGATGAGATGGCGAGGAGATTTGATTTGTGCTTACTTCATATTCAGTTAGGGCAACTGACAGCTAAATCTTCCACTGTTCATATTTCCCAAGTGATGAAGACGGCTAGAGCTCTTTCTGCTATTGGCAATATCCCGCAGGTTTTTGAGCAGGCTGAAATTATCAGGAAAGTACAGGAGCCTGAATTTTGGAAAGAAGTTAGCTTGTCTGATTTGGAAAAAATTCGTCTTGCTATTCGAGATTTATTACAGTTTTTGGATAAAACAGACCGTAAACCCTACTATGTTAACTTTGAAGATCGTATACTCTCCACTGTTCACGAGACCACAGCATTTTTACAGGTCAACGATCTTCGATCTTATAATGAAAAAGTTGAGCATTACTTGAAAACTCATCTGGATGAAGAGTCCATTTCTAAGCTATACCATAATGAAAAGTTGACATCTGATGATATGCTTGCACTTGAAAAATTGCTCTGGGAAAAATTAGGTAGCAAATCAGACTACCAACATCATTATGAAAATAAGGCAATTCCGAGATTGGTGCGTGAGATTATTGGCTTAGATAGAGAGTCTGCCAATCGTATTTTTTCTAAATTTTTGTCGGATGAGAACCTTAATGCCAGGCAGATTTCATTTGTAAAATTGATTGTAGACTACATTGTAGAAAATGGTTGCTTAGAGATGAAAGTGTTAACGCAAGAGCCATTTAAATCTCATGGATCTGTTCAACTACTCTTCCAACACCAACTACCAGTACTTCGTAATATTGTTCAAACCATTGAGCTCATCAATGATCGAGCTGGAGAAGTGGCTTAAATTCTAAAGTGATTGCCATGCTGAGACTCATTTAAAATTAAAAAGAGTAGAAATTTATCTTATATATGAGAAGTTTTATTAGGAAGAATGTCATCGTTTTCCTAGAATACAGTATCAGTTTTTAAGTGGCTGATAAATTTCAAAGTAGATACTTGTACCACGATGTTTGTTGATCGAGTTATTAACAAACGAGCTACTTTGATTTTAAAGAAATAGAAAACAAAAAGCTGAGCAAGAATTCAATTGCAGGAGAAAATGAAGGAATACTCAATGAAAATCAAAGATCAAACTAGGAAACTAGCTGCAGGCTGCTCAAAACACTGTTTTGAGGTTGTAGATGAAACTGACGAAGTCAGCTCAAAACAGTGTTTTGAGGTTGTAGATAAGACTGACGAAGTCAGTAACCATACCTACGGCAAGGCGACGTTGACGCGGATTGAAGAGATTTTCGAAGAGTATAAATCTTCCTAGGATAAAGCAAAACGCATAGTATCAAGGGTTTTCAACACTTGATACTATGCGTTTTCTGATGTTAAAGACTTTCTACCAGGTTTTTTAAAAGCATAATTGTTAGTTGTAGTCATTTATTATTCTTCAAAGAAAAATGGTGGGGCGAATTTTTTCAGTTCTTCAAAGCACTTTTGAGCAGTATCTGCATCTTCACAGATGATAAGGCAAACATCATCACCACAAAGGGTTGCGATAATATCTTGGAAATCAAGAGCATCAATAATTGTAGCGAACGATTGTGCTAGACCAGGAAGAGTTTTGAGTAGGACTTGGTGCTGAATAGGTCGCAACATGATGAGGGCATCTTCCATATAGTTTTCCAAACGTTTTTCCCATTTTGAGATAGAACCATTATTAAGAACATAATAAGCGTTATCTTCTTCGCGGACTTTTGACAGGTTCATATTTTTGATGTCGCGTGAGAGGGTTGCCTGGGTCACTTGAATGTCGTTCTCAGCAAGAAGGGACTGTAATTCAGCCTGTGTATGAATCTTGTTTTTTGCGACAAGAGCGCGTATGAGTTGGTGGCGGTGTTCTGATTTATTCATAATAATGTAACTCCTTTTAGCAAGGTATGGTAAGCGTGGACTGAGTGAGGTCGACAGTCAAGTGGTAGTCGGTATTGTCACGGATGGTGATTTCAAAGTCAGTCGTATAGAGGACTAAACGAAGAGTATCTCCTTCTTTTAGATTGTAAATAGTTGGTTGTAGTTCAAATTGCACATCCATCCATTCATCTGCAGTAATATCCTCTACTAACAGTAAATCATTTCTATTTTGTAAATTGAGGTAACCTTTTGTCACGACTCGTTGTGCATCTGGTCTAAATGGTAATTCACAGAGATTTTCCAGCATATGATAGCGACCGTTGTCAATGGTTCTAGCACTTAAAACAGCTGGATAAGGCTGTAAGTATTTCTTTTGACCAAGTTCCAGTAATTGAGCAGATAAAAGCCCCTTGTTTGTGCTGGATTTGATATGAAGATTGAGCTGAGCGCGACCGTTTAAATGAATGTCCTTGGTCACAGGAAGGTCAATAGTAATCTGATTAGCTTTCCCTTGATAGAGTTCTGTATTGAAGGTTTGGTAGGTCTTACCATAGCGCTCAAAATCCTTATCTGAGTACTGGTTTTGAATAACTTGCTCTTCTTGACCAAGTGAGAAGGTTTCAAAGTTCTCTTGCTCTCCAAAGGTATCAAGTGATAACCAAGTCTGAGGAGCGGTATTGTCCTGCCAGATAATGGTCGGAAGCTGAAAATCTGTTTCCTGTCCTAGTAATTTCTTGGTCAATAAGGCATTTATGGACTCACGGAAGTCAATGGACTGCCAGTTGTTCATGTACACATGGGCGCCATTATGGAAAAAGAAATGCTTATTTATATTAGTGGGAAGAGCATGGAACATCTGGTAAACATGAAGTGGTTTGACATTCCAATCCTGAGAACCATGGGTAAAGACAACCTCTGCCTTTACTTTATGGGCATTGAGCAGATAGTTGCGGTCATGCCAAAACTGGTTATAGTCGCCAGTCTTGCGATCTAACTGCTCTTTTACTTTTTCTAAGTCAGCTTGGTGAGCTTCATTGCCACGGATATAGTCGCCGGCCAAGAGATTACGAGAATAGGTTAGTTCAGCAAGGGAGTCAAAGTCCTCACCTGGATAACCACCTGGGCTAGTCACCAGACCGTTTTCACGGTAGTAGTTGTACCATGAAGAAATGCCAGCCTCAGCAATGATAACCTCTAAACCATCGATACCTGTAGTCGCCAGACCATTGGACATGGTACCTAGATAGGAAAGTCCAGTTGTAGCTACTTTTCCGTTTGACCAGTCAGCCTTGACTTGACGCTGGCGCGTATGGTCGGTAAAGGCACGGCAACGGCCATTTAGCCAATCAATGACATTTTTATAAGCCTCAATTTGTTGGTAGTCGCCATTAGTCATGAAACCAGTAGAGTCTTTGGTACCAACACCTGAAACATAGAGATTGGCAAAACCTCGTGGAAGGAAGTAGTCGTTGATTGTATAGCTAGAGTTGATGTGACTTAGCTTTTCCTCAGCTTCAGCCACAAGCTCAGCTTGGCCTTGAGGTTGGACGAGATTGAGTTGAGGTTCCTCTAGTTCAATCTTATGAGCAGATTTAACCTCAAGCTCGCCCTCCATCTTGTAGAGAGCCTTATCGCTGGCCTTGTCATTTGTTCCCTGATGATAAGGGCTTGCAGTCATGATAGCAGGGATTTGCCCGTCATAACGAGGACGAATAATGCTGACCTTGACTAAGTCTGGTAGCCCTTTTTGATCAGTATCAACACGAGACTCAACGTAAACGACTTCACGAATGACATCATGGCTAGAAAAAGTAGCCAAACTCTTGCCGTTAAAGTAGTGGTAGTTATTATCCTCCGGAATCAGGCCATCACTAACAAGTTGGTCGATAAGCGTATTTCCCTTTTTAGTGCGAGTATTGAGTAACTGATAGAGATTTTCAATCAAGTCACCGTATACAATGGGAAATCCAGTCTCTTTACGAAAAGCTTCACTGTCTTCGAAGTCAATCAAATAAGAAAAGCCTAAAAGTTGAAAGGCGACAGTATAAAAAATATCTGCTGTCAAGTCTTTGTCAGATTTGAAAAAAGTTAATATGTTAGTTTCTTTATCTATAGCTAAGCAGGAGAGTGGATAGTCGGTGTTCTCATAAGTGAAAAAAAAGCGACGTAAAAAAGTTTCCAGTAATTCCTTGGGATTGGCTGTGTTTTGTAAATTAAAGCCACATTTTTTTAGTTCAGATAAGATATTTTCTTTTGGAAAAGTGACATAACTATATTGATTAAAACGCATAGAACCTCCATATAGAATAATAGTTAAGGTTATTATATCAAAAAAAAAGCAGAAAGGGAATTGTTAACTGCAAAAGGAAATAATCCAATAAAAATGAATAAAGTGTTAAATTCAATATAGAGAACAGTGTAATAATAGACATAATAGGTATAATATAAAAATTCTAGGAGATTTATATTATATGTTTTCTATTTCATATATAATACAGTATAAATATAAAAATGATGACAAAAATACAAATGAATAGAAAATAAATTAGTAAGCTGATGAAATGTTTCTCAAGAGAAGCCTTTTATAGGTGAAAATGGTATAATATAGTGAGAAGGATAGAGGAGAAGTGTAAATTGATCGCACAACTAGATACAAAAACAGTCTATAGTTTTATGGAAAGCGTCATTTCGATTGAAAAGTATGTGAAAGCGGCTAAAGAATACGGCTACACTCATTTGGCTATGATGGATATTGATAATCTTTATGGTGCTTTTGACTTTCTAGAGGTTACAAAAAAATACGGCATTCATCCATTGTTAGGGCTTGAAATGACTGTTTTAGTGGATAATCAGGAAGTGAATTTACGCTGTTTAGCTCTGTCTAGTGTGGGCTATCAGCAGTTGATGAAGCTTTCAACAGCCAAGATGCAGGGAGAGAAAAATTGGTCAGTTTTATCTCAGTATCTGGAGGATATTGCGGTAATTGTGCCTTATTTTGATGGATTGGAGTCATTAGAGCTAGGCCGTGATTATTATATTGGTGTTTATCCAGAAACACTGGCAAGCGAATTTCATCATCCTATCTTACCCCTTTATCGGGTCAATGCCTTTGAAAGCAGGGATAGAGAAGTTCTGCAAGTCTTAACAGCAATCAAAGAAAATCTACCGCTTAGAGAAGTTCCCTTACGTTCACGACAAGATGTCTTTATATCAGCAAATTCTTTAGAAAAACTATTCCAAGAGCGTTTTCCGCAAGCCTTTGACAATTTAGAAAAGCTTATTTCAGGTATTTCTTACGACTTGGACACTAGTCTGAAACTGCCTCGTTTTAACCCAGCTAGACCAGCAGTAGAAGAGTTGAGAGAACGTGCTGAGCTTGGGCTTGCTCAGAAGGGGTTAACTAGTAAAGAATATCAAGATCGACTAGACCAAGAATTGGCTGTTATTCATGATATGGGCTTTGATGATTATTTCTTGGTTGTCTGGGATTTGCTGCGTTTCGGACGTTCGAATGGTTATTATATGGGGATGGGACGGGGTTCTGCAGTAGGCAGCTTGGTTTCCTATGCCTTGAATATCACAGGAATTGACCCAGTAGAGAAAAATCTGATTTTTGAACGTTTCCTCAATCGTGAACGCTATACCATGCCTGATATTGATATCGATATCCCTGATATTTATCGTCCAGATTTTATCAGATATGTTGGCAATAAATATGGTAGTAAGCATGCGGCTCAAATCGTTACTTTTTCTACTTTTGGTGCCAAGCAGGCTCTGCGTGATGTCTTGAAACGCTTTGGTGTACCCGAGTATGAATTATCCGCAATTACTAAAAAAATCAGTTTTCGTGATAATCTCAAGTCGGCTTATGAGGGCAATCTCCAGTTTCGTCAGCAAATCAATAGTAAGTTAGAATATCAAAAAGCCTTTGAAATTGCCTGCAAGATTGAGGGTTATCCAAGGCAAACCTCTGTCCATGCGGCTGGTGTTGTGATCAGTGACCAAGATTTGACTAACTACATCCCTCTGAAGCATGGTGATGAAATTCCACTGACTCAGTACGATGCTCATGGTGTTGAAGCTAGCGGGCTTTTGAAGATGGACTTTCTGGGACTACGAAATTTGACCTTTGTCCAGAAAATGCAAGAGTTGCTTGCAGAAACAGAAGGGATTCACCTGAAAATAGAAGAAATAGATTTGGAAGATAAAGAAACGCTAGCTCTTTTTGCTTCTGGCAATACAAAAGGTATCTTTCAATTTGAGCAACCTGGTGCCATTCGCTTGCTCAAACGTGTTCAGCCAGTCTGTTTTGAAGATGTCGTAGCGACTACTTCCCTAAATCGACCAGGAGCTAGTGATTATATCAATAATTTTGTGGCAAGAAAGCATGGTCAGGAAGAAGTGACAGTTCTGGATCCAGCTCTGGAGGATATTTTGGCTCCAACCTACGGCATCATGCTCTATCAGGAGCAGGTTATGCAGGTAGCTCAGCGTTTTGCTGGATTTAGTCTTGGGAAAGCCGATATTTTGCGCAGAGCTATGGGGAAAAAGGATGCCTCTGCCATGCATGAGATGAGGGCTTCTTTTATTCAAGGTTCATTAGAAGCTGGTCATACTGCGGAAAAGGCAGAACAGGTCTTTGATGTTATGGAGAAGTTTGCAGGTTATGGTTTTAACAGGTCTCACGCCTACGCCTACTCAGCCTTGGCCTTCCAGTTGGCCTATTTCAAAACGCATTATCCAGCCATTTTTTATCAGGTCATGTTGAATTCTGCCAACAGTGATTACTTAATAGATGCACTTGAAGCAGGCTTTGAAGTAGCGCCTCTGTCCATCAACACCATTCCCTATCATGATAAAATTGCCAACAAGTCTATCTATCTAGGATTGAAATCGATTAAAGGAGTCAGCAAGGATTTGGCTCTATGGATTATTGAAAATAGACCTTATTCTAACATTGAAGATTTTATAGCTAAATTACCTGAGAATTATCTGAAACTTCCTCTGCTAGAACCTTTGGTAAAAGTTGGTCTTTTCGATTCATTTGAAAAAAATCGTCAAAAAGTATTCAATAATTTAGTTAATCTATTTGAATTTGTGAAAGAGTTAGGAAGCTTGTTTGGTGAGACCATCTATAGTTGGCAAGATTCGGAGGACTGGACGGAGCAAGAGAAATTCTATATGGAACAAGAGCTTTTAGGAATAGGTGTCAGCAAACACCCACTGCAAGCTATTGCAAGTAAGGCTATTTACCCGATTACCCCAATTGGGAATTTGTCAGAAAATAGCTATGCTATTATCTTGGTTGAGGTTCAGAAGATAAAAGTAATTCGTACCAAAAAAGGTGAAAATATGGCTTTCTTACAGGTGGATGACAGTAAGAAAAAATTGGATGTTACCCTCTTTTCAGATTTATATCGACAGGTTGGGCAGGAAATAAAAGAGGGAGCCTTCTATTATATAAAAGGAAAAATCCAGTCACGTGATGGCCGTCTGCAAATGATTGCACAAGAAATAAGAGAAGCAGTTGCTGAACGCTTTTGGATACAGGTGAAAAATCATGAATCGGATCAAGAAATTTCACGTATTTTAGACCAGTATAAAGGTCCAATCCCAGTCATCATCAGGTATGAAGAGGAACGGAAAACCATCGTTTCTCCCCATCATTTTGTAGTTAAATCTGATGAATTAGAGGAGAAATTGAATGAAATCGTTATGAAAACGATTTATCGCTAAAAATACGGAAAATAGAAGAATTTTAAAATCAAATGTGGTATAATCAAGAAGAATGTTAAAAGAAAAAGGAGCATAAACCAATATGAAACGTATTGCTGTTTTGACTAGTGGTGGAGACGCCCCTGGTATGAACGCTGCTATCCGTGCAGTTGTTCGTCAAGCAATTTCAGAAGGAATGGAAGTGTTTGGTATCTATGACGGATATGCTGGTATGGTTGCCGGTGAAATTCATCCCTTAAATGCGGCTTCAGTAGGAAACATCATTTCTCGTGGTGGTACTTTCCTTCACTCAGCTCGTTATCCAGAGTTTGCTCAACTTGAAGGGCAACTAAAAGGGATTGAGCAATTGAAAAAACACGGCATTGAAGGTGTAGTTGTTATCGGTGGTGACGGTTCTTACCACGGCGCTATGCGTTTGACTGAGCATGGTTTCCCAGCTATCGGTCTTCCAGGTACAATTGATAACGATATCGTTGGTACTGACTTCACAATCGGTTTTGACACAGCGGTTACGACTGCTATGGACGCTATCGATAAGATTCGTGATACATCATTAAGTCACCGTCGTACTTTTGTCATCGAAGTTATGGGGCGTAACGCTGGTGATATCGCTCTTTGGGCGGGTATCGCAACTGGTGCTGATGAAATTATCATCCCTGAAGAAGACTTCAAAATTGAAGATATCGTAGCAAGCATCAAAGCTGGCTATGAATGTGGTAAAAGACACAATATCATCGTTTTGGCAGAGGGTGTTATGTCAGCAGATGAATTTGCTCAAAAACTGAAAGAAGCAGGAGATACGACCGATCTTCGTGTGACAGAGCTTGGACATATTCAACGTGGTGGTTCTCCAACTGCGCGTGACCGTGTATTAGCGTCACGTATGGGTGCCCATGCCGTTAAACTTCTTAAAAAAGGTATCGGTGGTGTTGCGGTAGGTATTCGTAACGAAAAAATGGTTGAAAACCCAATTCTTGGTACTGCAGAAGAAGGAGCATTATTTAGTTTGGCAGCAGACGGTAAGATTATTGTAAATAATCCACACAAAGCTGATCTTGACCTGTCACAATTGAACAATTGCTTGTCATAATTCATAATTTAGTTAATAAGACCAAAAGGTCATATATATAAAGGAGTCACAAAAAATCATGAACAAACGTGTAAAAATCGTTGCAACTTTGGGTCCTGCGGTAGAAATCCGTGGTGGTAAAAAATTCGGTGAGGACGGATACTGGGGTGAAAAACTTGATGTTGAAGCTTCAGCTAAAAACATTGCTAAATTGATTGAAGCTGGTGCTAACACATTCCGTTTCAACTTCTCACACGGTGACCACCAAGAACAAGGTGACCGTATGGCAACTGTTAAACTTGCTGAAAAACTTGCAGGTAAAAAAGTTGGTTTCCTTCTTGATACAAAAGGACCAGAAATCCGTACAGAATTGTTCGAAGGTGAAGCTAAAGAGTATTCATACAAAACTGGTGAAAAAATCCGTGTTGCAACTAAACAAGGAATCAAATCAACCCGTGAAGTGATTGCGTTGAACGTTGCTGGTGCTCTTGATATCTATGATGATGTTGAAGTTGGTCGTCAAGTGTTGGTTGACGATGGTAAACTTGGTCTTCGTGTGGTTGCTAAAGATGACGCAACTCGTGAATTTGAAGTTGAAGTTGAAAACGATGGCGTAATTGCTAAACAAAAAGGTGTGAACATTCCTAACACTAAAATTCCTTTCCCAGCTCTTGCTGAACGCGATAACGACGACATCCGTTTCGGTCTTGAACAAGGTATCAACTTCATCGCGATTTCATTTGTACGTACTGCAAAAGACGTGAACGAAGTTCGTGCAATCTGTGAAGAAACTGGAAACGGACATGTTCAATTGTTCGCTAAAATCGAAAACCAACAAGGTATCGATAACTTGGATGAAATCATCGAAGCAGCTGATGGTATCATGATCGCTCGTGGTGACATGGGTATCGAAGTACCGTTCGAAATGGTTCCAGTTTACCAAAAAATGATTATCAAGAAAGTCAATGCTGCAGGTAAAGTTGTTATCACTGCAACAAACATGCTTGAAACAATGACTGAAAAACCACGTGCAACTCGTTCAGAAGTATCAGACGTATTTAACGCTGTTATCGACGGAACTGACGCAACAATGCTTTCAGGTGAGTCTGCAAATGGTAAATACCCACTCGAGTCAGTAACTACAATGGCTACAATCGACAAGAACGCTCAAACTCTTCTTAATGAATACGGACGTTTGGATTCAGATTCATTTGAGCGTAACTCTAAGACAGAAGTAATGGCTTCTGCTGTTAAAGATGCGACTAACTCAATGGATATCAAATTGGTTGTAACTCTTACTAAGACAGGTCATACTGCTCGTTTGATTTCTAAATACCGTCCAAATGCTGACATCTTGGCATTGACATTTGATGAATTGACAGAACGTGGTTTGATGTTGAACTGGGGTGTTATCCCAATGTTGACAGATGCTCCATCATCAACTGACGATATGTTCGAAATCGCTGAACGTAAAGCGGTAGAAGCAGGTCTCGTTGAGTCAGGCGATGATATCGTTATCGTTGCTGGTGTGCCAGTAGGAGAAGCTGTTCGCACAAACACAATGCGTATCCGCACAGTACGTTAAGAAAAATATAAAAACCTATCATATCCAGCTTTAGAGCTTGTGTGATAGGTTTTTTGTATAGAGGGTAACAAAGAGGCAAAACTTTCATAATGGATTGATACTCTTCGAAAATCTCTTCAAACCACGTCAGCGTCGCCTTACCGTATATATGTTACTGACTTCGTCAGTTCTATCTACAACCTCAAAGCAGTGCTTTGAGCAACCTGCGGCTAGCTTCCTAGTTTGCTCTTTGATTTTCATTGAGTATGAAATAAGATATGCACAAAGTGCTTAGGAAAATCAAATGAATTTCTACAAATGTTTTAGCAATCGTAATGTAATTGTTTAGATTCGTTCTGATATATTTTCGATTTAATGATATGGTATTTAAAACCTTCAAAGCAGCTTGCTCCATTCTTTTACTTACGTGAGTGTCGATGTTATTTATTGTTTTAGCGTCTTTGTGTTCTATTCTAACCATTATAGCATTCTTCTCAGCTAGTATACTAAGGAGTGTGTGCCTGAAAATATGGGAACTAAGGGGCTGGTTTATCGGTTTTGCTAGTTTAGTATTTGCCTTTTGCAAAGTGATCTTAAATGCCTTTCTCTAAATTTACATATCACTATTGTTTAACAAAATCTAATCTACTTTATGTCACTTATTCTTTTTTTGAAATGTAGAATGAACTTTTTCGAATCTTTTAAAATCTGTTTGTTTTATATCGCCATTCTCCCCCTTTTTTAATTCTCCCTATACAGCCTGACAACTTTCCCGATGGTACGAATATGGTTGCTTTCGTCTAGGTGGACGTCGGGGTATTCGGGATTGAGTTTTTTGAGGTAGCCTTGGCGGAGTTTCTTGACATAGTTAGCACCGTCTATTTGGAAGATGCCGATGGTATTATAGTCAATCTGTGGGGGATTCTTGATAAATAGGTAGTCGCTGTTTCTTATCTTTGACTCCATGGACCTGCTGACGACATAAGCGATTGCGTCGTAGTCGTCTGGGATTTCATCCTCATAGAATGGAAACTCCATATCTAAATCGTCATCCTGCATCAAGCGGCTACCTGCATATATAAACCACACCTAACACGAGAGTAAGTAGTCTGTCTGTAGTCGTCCAGTCTGATGATTTTTACGATACTTCGTTTATCTTCGTTTTTCTGCTCATACAGTTGCCTCTTGGCATAGGTCAGGAATTTACCTTGTCTGGGGGTGGTGCCCGTTGGTCGTAGATAGATTGGATATCGCTAGGAGAATCCTTTTGAACTGGAGGAAAGAGGGCATCAATCAAGCTACTGAATACTTTAGCTAAGTCAAATATAGTATTTTTCTTAGTAGACCTAACCCTTTTTTCATAATTTCCAATGGCGTTTTTATTTATACCTATCTTAGTACCCAATTTTTATTGAGTCCAACTATTTACTAGTCTATATTGTTTTATTTTTAGCCTGTAACAATCGCAATCTCTTCTTTATCCACGAATAAAATCGCTTTCTGTTTTTATAAGTAAACCATCACACGAAATCCAAGAAAATGAAAACTTTGTTGTGTTTTCATAAAAAATTTGTTGACAGAGCACGAAACGCCTACTATAATTAAATCAAGCTTAAGGAAATAACAAAAAAACAAATCGGAGGGAAAGACGATGAACACATTAAATGAGAAAGTAATCAATATCTGTAAAGCAGTAGTTAAAGAAACATTAATCCAAGACATTTAGGAGAAAGAGATGAAGACATCAAGAAAATTAGCCACATTAGGAATCTGTTCCGTCTTGTTTTTAGGCTTGGCTGCTTGTCAACAAGATGCTACAATTTCGAATGGGACGAGTCAAAGGCAAAGTAGTTCAACGAAAGTTCCATGGAAAGCTTCATACACCAACCTAAACAATCAGGTAAGTACAGAAGAGGTCAAATCTCTCTTATCAGCTCACTTGGATCCAAATAGTGTTGATGCCTTTTTTAATCTCGTTAATGATTACAATACCATTGTCGGCTCAACTGGCTTATCAGGAGATTTCACTTCCTTTACTCACACCGAATACGATGTTGAGAAAATTAGTAACCTTTGGAATCAAAAGAAGGGCGATTTCGTTGGGACCAACTGCCGTATCAATAGTTATTGTCTTTTGAAAAATTCAGTCACCATTCCAAAGCTTGAAAAGAATGACCAATTGCTTTTCCTAGATAACGATGCGATTGATAAGGGAAAGGTCTTTGATTCACAAGATAAGGAAGAGTTTGATATTCTATTTTCGCGAGTTCCAACTGAGGCAACTACAGATGTCAAGGTTCACGCTGAAAAGATGGAAACATTCTTCTCACAATTTCAATTCAATGAAAAAGCTCGAATGCTGTCTGTAGTCTTGCACGACAATCTGGATGGCGAGTATCTGTTTGTAGGCCACGTTGGAGTCTTAGTACCTGCTGATGACGGTTTCTTATTTGTAGAGAAATTGACTTTCGAAGAGCCCTACCAAGCGATTAAATTTGCCAGCAAGGAAGATTGTTACAAGTATTTAGGCACCAAGTATGCGGATTATACAGGTGAGGGACTGGCTAAGCCTTTTATCATGGATAATGATAAGTGGGTTAATATCTAGAGGTAATCTAACATGGATATAGTATTAGGCATTTTATGTTTATTCTTGATAGGTATATGGGTGAGTACGATAATTAACAGTCGAAAACCAGGAAAAAATGAAACATTTATTGGCTATATCCAAAGATACGATATTGATGGGAATGGCTATCAATCAGAAGTATGGGAAGTGACTGAGGAGGAAGATTTATAATTAAAGAACAGACTCGTCCTTACAGTATTGCACCTATTTCCAAACAGTCCATTTGTAGTTTTATCTGGATTGGTTTATAATTTAACTTAGAGAAAATAGGAGGATCAATCAGATGGAATTAAAAGATTTTACAGAAAAAGAACAGGAAATGATAAAGAATGGGCTGACGACGTCTAAGATTAGTGACAAGGAAACTGCTGAGAAGATTCTTGCGCTAGTCCCACAAGACTTGATTAAGCGAATTCCGTTTTTTGTCAGAAAACATGCGACGACACGTACGATTAAACGCATTTCAATCGAACACCCTGAGCTTTACGCTACAGCTCAAACAAGTGGTGAAATCCCAGAAAAAGAACGAGAAGAACTACGTCAGATTATCACGACGATCTTTGAACAAAAGATGAATAAGCATAGTATTAAGTAGAGAATGAAAATGTATTTGATTTGTGAATTGTTCACTAGTTATATATCATTTTAAAAATCGCAATTTATATTCTACTATACAATACTCAACAAAAAACGAACAGGCTCTTTTTCTGTCATTCAGAAGAGAACTTGTTCGTTTTGTTTTTAATGGATTTAGTTTGCTTTTCAAAATACTCGATACACATAGGGGTTTTCTGGTTTATCGACTTTGGTAAAGCTGTCGATTTCCAAGGTTGGAAGATTTTGTTTGAGTTCTTTATGGTAGTGATTGACCAGTTTTCCTTTGGTCGTTATCCAGGTATTGTTCTCGTACTGCCGGGTATTTCCCTTGGTCAGCAATCCATAGACACCTGAATCCGCGATACAGTGAATAATGCCGAAGCGGAACAAAAATTGGCTATTGGCATGACTGGGGTCGTTATAGACAAAGCCTGTGAACTGGACTGTCTTACCCTCAAATTCATCTGGATAGTCGTAGATAGCCTCCATGACTTCCATATAGTTTTCGTTAGTAATGTTAATGCTATCTTGGGACAAGTATTTATCCGCCGCCGTTCGCATTTCCTTTTCATAGGCTGATTTTGAAAAATAAGAACTGGTATCTGGTTTCAAATATTGACTTGTCGTCCCTTCGCTTGTCTGAATGGCCAGATCCGTTCCTTCCGATAGGGGGAAGTGATAGCCTTTTGCTGAAACGGTCTGAGAATCCAAGCTAACAGTTGGAAAAGTTAAGCCGATGACAAGTGGAATAGCCAGAAGAGAAATACTCGTCATCTTGGCCAATCGGCTGTTCAGATGACTGTGGGTTTTGACTTGCTTCATCCAGATATACAATTGAACAATTGCCAAAATAAAAGAAAGCACCATGGAGATATAGGCCAGATAGGAATAGTGCATGTTGATGTACTGGTTTAATTTGCCCGACAGATGGAGATAAATGGTCAGTTCAAAATAGCCAGCTAAAACTAAAAATCGAATCATAGGATGACTCCAATCAAGAGAGAATAGACTAAGACGACAAGAGTCACAATCGTTATGAAGTGACTGATAAATCGTGCTTTCAAGTAATTTTTCATCATGAGAATATTTTTGATATCCAGCATTGGGCCAATCACCAGAAAGGCCATAACTGGTGCCAATCCGAAACTTGAGAGAAGAGAAGCACCGATAAAGGCATCTGCCTCACTACAGAGCGACAGAAGAAAGGCCAAAAGCATCAGGAGCAGGATGGCAAAAAGAGGAGTCGCACTGATAGAGGTCAGAATCCGAGTCGGAACATAAACCTGTATAACAGAGGCAAAGAGACAGCCAAATACCAAATAACGACCTGTATCGAAAAATTCATCAATGGCCTGCACAAAGACCTGAAAAACTTTTTTTGCAGGACTCAAGTGAGAAAAATCGTGCTCATGACAGGCCAGACGATTTTCTTTCTGGATCGGTTCTTGCCAGAAAAATCCTAGAAAAATCCCAAGTATCACAGCCACAAGAATGGAACCCAGAGCTCGTAACAGCGCGATATGGAAGGAGTTGCCAAAGGCAGAATAGGTCGCAAAGAGAACAATAGGATTGATAACAGGTGCTGTCACAAGAAAGGGAACGGCCGTGTAACTTGGAACCTTCTTTTCCAGAAAACGATTGATGATGGGGACGATTCCACATTCACAAGAAGGGAAAAGCATACCGACAAAGGTCCCAAAAAAGATTCTCCCCCAACGATTTCGAGGGAGAAAATGATAAACCTTGTCAGGTGTGATATAGACCTCAATCAGCCCAGAGACAATACTTCCTATCAGAACGAAAGGGAGGGCTTCAATGATAATGGAGAGAAAAATGGCTCCAGTTTGAAGTACACTAGATGGGAGTTCTTGGAAAGCAGTCATCTAGTTTTTCTTTTCTGTTTTGGCTTTTTTCTCTTTGTCATCAGGGAAAGTGACTTGTTTCAAATCTGGGAGTTTCGCAAACTCTTCAAACATCTTATCCAAGTCGTCTCGTTTTGTAAATTTTACAGCCATAGGTATACCTCAATTCTAAATTCTACCTCTATTATACTATTATTTTGAGGAAAAGGGAGTTTTTTAATTTGTTTTCGATAGTTGATACTCTTCGAAAATCTCTTCAAACCACGTCAGCGTCGCCTTACCGTATATGTGTGATTGACTTCGTCAGTCTTATCTACAACCTCAAAACAGTGTTTTGAGCAGCCTGCGGCTAGCTTCCTAGTTTGCTTTTTGATTTTCATTGAGTATGAAAAGGATTGGAGAAAGCCTTCCAGCTTGTGGTATAATAGTTTCATGGATAAAAAATATGAAAAAATCTCTCAAGATTTGGGAGTGACGTTAAAGCAAATCGATACCGTTCTAAGTTTGACAGCTGAAGGGGCGACTATTCCCTTTATCGCGCGTTATCGCAAGGACATGACTGGTAGTCTGGATGAGGTGGCGATTAAGGCCATTATCGACTTGGATAAAAGTCTGACCAATCTCAATGACCGTAAGGAAGCTGTTTTAGCTAAGATTCAAGAACAAGGCAAGTTGACCAAGGAGTTGGAAGAAGCTATCTTAGCTGCCGAAAAATTAGCAGACGTAGAAGAACTCTATCTTCCATACAAGGAAAAGCGTCGAACCAAGGCAACCATTGCCCGTGAAGCCGGACTCTTTCCTCTTGCTCGCTTGATTTTGCAGAATGTAGCCGACTTAGAGAAAGAGGCTGAAAAGTTTGTCTGTGAAGGATTTGCGACTGGTAAGGAGGCCTTGGCTGGTGCAGTTGATATCTTGGTCGAAGCCTTATCGGAAGATGTCAATTTACGCGCCCTAACTTATCAGGAAGTGCTGAGACACTCTAAACTCACTTCTCAAGTCAAGGATGAAAGTCTTGATGAAAAGCAGGTTTTTCAGATTTACTATGATTTTTCAGAGACAGTTGGAACTATGCAAGGTTATCGTACCTTAGCCCTCAATCGTGGGGAGAAGCTAGGTATCTTGAAAGTCGGTTTTGAACATGCGACGGACCGTATTCTAGCTTTCTTTGCTGCTCGTTTCAAGGTGAAAAATTCCTATATTGATGAAGTTGTTCAACAATCTGTTAAGAAAAAAGTCTTGCCTGCTATCGAGCGACGTATTCGTACAGAATTAACTGAAAAGGCAGAGGAAGGGGCTATCCAACTCTTTTCTGATAATCTGCGCAA
>NZ_JBBJZY010000014.1:0-61685 GCF_038148955.1 Streptococcus pseudopneumoniae | reverse complement strand
AGCTCCAGCTTCTTCCAATTTAGCTTTGATTTCTTCAGCTTCTGCAGTTGCAACGCCTTCTTTAACAAGTGCTGGTGCACCGTCAACAAGTTCTTTAGCTTCTTTAAGTCCAAGACCAGTGATTTCACGTACAACTTTGATAACGCCAACTTTTTTGTCGCCTGCAGATGTCAATTCAACGTCGAATGAATCTTTAGCAGCACTAGCGTCAGCAGCACCAGCTGCAGCAACAGCTACAGGAGCAGCTGCAGTTACACCAAATTCTTCTTCGATAGCTTTTACAAGGTCGTTCAATTCAAGGATTGAAGCTTCTTTAATTTCAGCAATAATGTTTTCAATGTTCAATGCCATTGTTATTTCCTCCAAATATGTTTTTAAATTTATAATAGATTTTCGTAGCTAGGCTACGCTGCGTAGCTTAAGATTAAGCTGCGTCTTCTTTGTTGTCTGCAACCGCTTTGACTGCAAGAGCAACGTTGCGCACTGGCGCTTGAAGTACAGAAAGGAGCATAGAAAGAAGTCCTTCGCGGTTTGGAAGAGTTGCAAGAGCAAGAATCTCTTCTTTAGATGCGACAGCGCCTTCGATTGCACCACCTTTGATTTCAAGTGCTTCAGCGTTTTTAGAAAAGTCGTTCAAGATTTTCGCTGGTGCGATAACATCTTCGTTAGAAAATGCTACTGCAGATGGTCCAACAAATACTGATGCAAGTTCTTCAAGACCAGCTTTTTCAGCTGCACGACGCAAGATTGAGTTTTTAATAACTTTATACTCAACTTCGCTTCCACGAAGCTCACGACGAAGAACTGTATCTTGCTCAACTGTCAAACCACGAGCGTCAACAACGACGATAGATGCAGCAGCTTTCATTTTCTCAGCTACTACGTCAACTAGTTCCGCTTTTTTAGCAATAATTGCTTCACTCATTAGTGTGTTCACCTCCGTAATTATTTTGCTTGGGGAAATTTTCCAAAAGAAAAACGCGCCCAAACCTAGACACGAAAGTACAATACGCTTCTTTTTACATGATACGTTTTGTCCTCGGTAGGATATTTATGAGTCAAGCTCCCCTACTGTCTTAGGCAGTTTTTTCAAACCGTATATAAGTATAGCATAGTTAAAAAAAGAATGCAAGATTTTTGTAAACTTTTTTTAAAATTTTTCGTGATTTTTCTGTTAAAGTTCTACTGTCAGGACTTGGCCTTGCTTAACAACCTGTTCTCCAGCAATATAAACATCATCAACATCACTGGACTTGACAGCATAAACCAGATGAGAGAGCATGTTTTCCTGAGGTTGGAGATGGATTTTTCCTTGTGGTTGAATAACGAGAAAATCTGCCTCTTTACCAACTTCCAGACTTCCTATCTGATTTTCCATTCCAAGGACCTTAGCCCCTTCGATTGTCAGTGCCTTGAGAGCTGTTTCGATAGGAAATTGACTGGCATCTCCACTTTTCATCTTCTGAAGGAGGGCGGCTGTCCGTCCTTCCTCAAACATATCAAGATTGTTGTTGGAAGCAACTGAATCTGTCGCAATTCCCACAGCCACTCCTGCTTTTTGAAGTTGGATGATTGGAGCAATCCCTGATGCCAGTTTGAGATTGCTGACAGGGTTGTGGGCAATAGCCACTTGAGAGAATGCCAAGCGTTCAATTTCTCGCTCGTTTAATTCGACCCCGTGAGCAAAGACAGACGGATGATCTAAGTAACCCAGTTCTTCGAGAAAAGCAAGAGGACGTTTACCGTATCGTTTCAGGATAATTCCTGACTCCTCCTTGGTCTCCGCCACATGGATATGGAGAGGAATATTTAGCTCTTTTGCCATGTCTAAACTCGCTTGTAGCAAGTCTTGATTACAGCTGTAAGGAGAATGAGGGGATACCATAACCTTGAAATTTGGATTTTTATATCCAATAATTTCTTCAATGATTGCTCGAGTTCTGCTTATAGTCTCAGCAGTTGTCTCTGCCTTTGAAGAAAAGAGGGTCGGTGAAAAATAACAACGCATCTTGGAATCTTTCACTGCCTGATAAATCCGCTCAATATCCACACCATTGGGATTATACATATCGTTGAAGGTTGTTGTTCCTGACTGGAGCATTTCTGTCAGAGCTTCTTTGACCGCCTTGGTAGTCATGTCTGGAGTAAACTTAGCTTCTGCAGGCCAAATATAGTCATTGAGCCATTCATGGAGATTGCTATCATCTCGGATTCCTCTCAATCCTGTCATAGCAGAATGGGTGTGACAATTGACCAATCCAGGCATAATCCATGCTCCCTGATAGTCTATAATCTGCTCAGCTTGCTCTAGAATCTCTGAATTTTCTTGACCGACATAGACGATTTGAGAATCCTTGACTGCTAAGATTCCATCAAGATAAATATGGAAATCTTGATCACAAGTCACGATATTTACATGCTGAAAGACTTTCATTATAGGCTCCTTTTCTAAAAGACAATTTATACTCTTCTAAAATCTCTTCAAACCACGTCAGCTTCACCTTGCCGTATGTATGGTTACTGACTCTATCCACAATCTCAAAACAGTGCTTTGAGCAGCCTACGGCTAGCTTGTTCTTTGATTTTCATTGAGTATTACAGTGAATAATTTTTCTAGCTATTGTAACAAAAAAGTCACCCGAAGGCAACTTTTTTCGTCCATAAACTTTCAAAAGAGAATGGCTTATTCCGAGCTAAAAGCTGCTGCTTGCTGCATTTGGTAATACTTGCCCTTCCTAGTCATGAGATCCTGATGGTTACCACACTCAACAATATCACCATCTACTAAGACAAGGATTAAATCCGCATCCTGAATGGTTGACAAGCGGTGGGCAATGATAAAACTTGTGCGCCCCTTCATGAGTTTGGCAAAAGCATCCTGAACCAGTACTTCTGTCCGCGTATCGATGGATGAAGTCGCCTCGTCTAAAATAAGAATCTTTGGAATAGCCAGAAAGACTCGCGCTATAGTCAAGAGCTGGGCCTGACCGACAGATAGAGATTCTCCTGCATTTTCTAGCTTGGTATCATAGCCTTGAGGTAGCTGTTGGATGAAAAAATCTGCATTGGCTGCTTTGGCAGCAGCAATCACCTGCTCCCGACTGGCTTCAGGATTTCCAAAGGCAATATTATCATGAATAGTTCCTTGCTTGAGCCAGGTTTCTTGGAGCACCATGCCAAACTGCTGGCGTAAAGAGGCACGACTATAATCATAAATGGATTTCCCATCCAGCAAGATATCTCCCGAGATAATGGGATAAAAACGCATGAGAAGATTGATAAGAGTTGATTTTCCAGCACCTGTCGGACCAACGATGGCCACCTTGCTACCAGCTGGAATATCAATAGATAAATCCTTAATCAAAATCTTTTCAGGATGGTAGCCAAAAGAGACATGTTTAAAGGAAATAGCTCCCTTAACTTTGTCACTGGTCAACTCTTCCTTACCTGTTTCAGCAACCTCAGGACTTTCTAAGACAGCATAGACGCGCTCTGCACAAGCGAGAGCACTTTGCAACTCGGCTAAAACAGAAGAAATATCATTAAAGGGCTTGGTATACTGCTGAACATAGTTCAAAAAAGTCACTAAACGCCCAATGGTCAAGGTGGAACCCATCATGATACGATAAGCACCCACTCCAGCTAAAAGCGCATAAATGAGCGCATTGACAAAGCGAGTCGAAGGATTAACCGTTGAAGAATAAAAGATAGCTGACTGCGAATAACCTGCATAGTTGTCATTAGCCTCACGCAGCCTTTGGATAAATTCTGCCTGAGCATTAAATGACTGGATAATGGTTTGCTGGCTAAGAGATTCTTCAATCAACTGAGTCTGAATCCCCCTGGTCTCTGTTTGCTTCTGGAAGAGATGATAAGAGCGTTTGGCAATAAAGCGTGAAATCACCATAGACAGTGGCGTCAACAGCAAGACCAAGAGGGTCATGAGGAGGTGAATTTGCAGCATGGCTAGAATACTAACCAAAATCATCAAGATGCCAATGAAAAATTGGTTAAAAATCATGGTCAAACCAGCTGCTAACTGTTCAATGTCCGTGGTTACACGACTAACCATCTCCCCACTGCCTTGCCGATCCACAAAGGCAATCGGTAAACGATGGAGCTTATGGATGATTCGCTCTCGCAAGTCTTTAGTATAAGAGAAAATTAGGCGATTATAGAGAAGAGGATTGACCCATTGAACTAAGGTATTTCCTATGACTACCAAGATCATCTGAATGAAAATTTGCCAAAAAACTGGTGAAGAGTCAGTTATTAGAACTTGGTCGATGACCTGCCCAATCAAGATAGGTAGGTAAATCGATAAGCCAACCTGGGCAATAGCTCCTAGAAAGGCTAGAAAAAGAAGGAAGGGATGGCTTGCTAAATCTTTGGCCAAACGTTTGAGCGTCTGGTTTGCAGTTTGTCGTCTCATACTAGCCCTCCTTTCCATGTTGGGATGCATTGATTTCGCGATAAACTTGACTAGATTTCATCAAGTCCTCGTGCTTGCCGATAGCTAGAAGCTCACCTTTTTCCAAGAGGAGAATCTGGTCTGCCATCCGAAGTGTTGAGGTTCGTTGAGAAATCAAGATTAAGCTCGTGTCTGGCAAATTTTCTCGGATAGCTTTCAAGAGCTTGGACTCGGTAATGGTGTCGAGGGCCGAGGTCGCATCATCTAGGATGAGAAATGGAGCTTGGCGCAAGACTGCTCGTGCAATAGCCAGCCTTTGTTTTTGTCCGCCTGAGAAATTTCGACCTCCTGCCTCAACAGTTGCATCCAAGAGTCCTGCCTTTTCACTAACAAAATCCTTAGCTTGCGCAATCTCCAAGGCCTGCCAGAGTTCTTGATCCGTTACTTCTTGATTGAAACCTAGAGTCAGGTTGGAACGAATGCTTCCCTTAAAAAGTTCGACTTTTTGGGGCACATAGGCAATCCAAGACCGCCACTGCTCAAGATTACGAGGACTAGATCCATCTCGATAAAGGTCAATTCTTCCCTTGTTTACTGGATAAAGCCCAAGTAAGACTTGCACCAAGCTTGATTTACCAGAACCTGTTCCCCCAATGATACCAAGGATTTGCCCTTGCTTCATATCAAAGGAAATGTCTCTCAGAGAAGGCTGGGCCGCATCAGGATAGGTAAAGGTCAATTCTTGGACTTGTAAAACCTGATTACTGGTAACTTGCTTTTGTTCTAATTCTGAATGGATGTCTTCTGGAGCTTCGGCAAAGACTTCCTCAATTCGCTTAGCTGAGATATAGGACTGGTTAAGGGAATTTATCAGCATGGCTAGCTTGACCAATTCCACCAAAATCTGTAGGAGATAGTTAATAAGGGCAATGAGAGCACCTTGACTGAGCAAGCCTCCTTGAATCGAAATATAGCCTTGCCAGATAATAACGAGGAGAGTTCCATTGACAATCAGATAGGTCAGGGGTGTTAATAAACTGGACCAGAAACCTGTTTTTTCTTGCAATCTTGCATAAACTTGATTAAGGGTTTGAAAAATCTGTAACTCTCGTTTTTCTTGTCCAAAAGCACGAATAACCCGCATCCCTTGTAATTGCTGACGCGTTTCTTGAACCAGTTGGTCCGTTTTCTTTCTGAGACTACTGTAGAGAGGATTGACCGTCCGAGAAAGGCCTACAATGACGACGGTCAAAATGGCAACCATGACTAAGAACCAGAAAGTCAGCTCAGCTGAGATTCGATAGGCCATAAAAATGGCTCCAAAAACGATAATAGGTGCTCGCAAAAAGAGGCGTAGGAATTGATTGATACCAGTCTGAATCTGATAGGTGTCAGAGGTCAAGCGGGTCACCAAGCTAGAAGTTGTCAGACGGTCTCTGCTATCCTTGGGTAGGGAAAGAATATGACGATAAAGGTCGTCTGTCAGTTCTTTGGCAAACCCAACCGCAGCCTTGGCTGAATAAAACTGAGCTACCAAGGCCACTAAAACTCCAATCACTGCAAAGATAAGGAGTAGGCCAATCTGCATCCATAGATGCCCTTGATCTCTCTGGGGCAAGGATTGGTCAACAATCCCTGCAATCACCATGGGAACCAAGAGTTCAAACACAGCTTCTAGTAACTTGAACAAGGGTGCTAAAATCGATTCCTTGATGTAGGGTTTAAAGTAAGATAGTAAGTATTTCATAAATCCCTTCTATTTTCTAAAATGAAGAAAGTGGGAAACTCCCACCCTCTCAATTTTATTTGTTTAAGTAAGGTAATAGATAGCCATATCCTGCTTTTTCCATCTCATCCTTGGCCACAAAGCGTAAGGAAGCAGAATTGATACAGTAACGAAGGCCACCTAACTCCCTAGGTCCATCTGTGAAAACATGACCCAAGTGGGCATTTCCTGACCGAGAACGAACCTCGATTCGCTCCATTCCATGACTCAGGTCCTTGTAATAATGAATCAACTCTTTGGAAATCGGACGGCTAAAACTTGGCCAACCACAACCTGAGGCAAACTTATCCTTAGCAAAGAAGAGTGGTTCACCTGTCGTGATGTCTACATATATCCCTTCTTCAAAGGTTTGGTCATAAACATTGCTAAATGGAGTCTCTGTAGCAGCTTCTTGGGTGACACGGTAGGATTCTTCAGTTAGGCTTTCCTTTAACACCTCTTGACTAGGCTTTTCATAGTTGGCTGCATCAATCAATGGCTTCTCAGCATCGGTCACATCGATATGACAGTAACCAGAAGGATTTTTCTTGAGATAGTCTTGATGGTAGTCTTCAGCCAAAATATAGTGGCGCAGTTTCTCCACTTCTACTGCAATCTTTCGCCCCAGCATGCGCTCCTGCTCCTGCACCACTGTGTAGATAGTTGGCAAGTCTGCTTCATCCTGATAATAGATTCCCGTTCGATATTGGCGGCCACGATCATTCCCTTGCTGGTTAATAGACAAGGGGTCAATGACTCGGAAATAATAAAGTAAAATCTCTCTGAGTGACACTGCCTTCTCATCGTAAATCACTTGAACCGTTTCTGCATGGTCTGTTTCCTTGAGCAGCTGATAATTGGTCGTTTCAACTTGCCCATTAGCGTAGCCAACACTAGTTGCCAACACTCCAGAAATACGTGAAAAATACTCCTCTAGACCCCAAAAACAACCACCTGCTAGATAAATTTCTGCCATCTTTATTTCTCCTTTATCAAGTTTTTAACTAATACTCTTCGAAAATCTCTTCAAACCAAGTCAGCTTACATCTGCAACCTCAAAACACTGTTTTGAGCAGCCTGCGGCTAGCTTCCTAGTTTGCTCTTTGATTTTCATTGAGTATAAACTTCTTTTCAAAAAAAGGATAGGAAGCCCTCTGGTCGAGAGTTTCCCCATCCTATCTTCTATTCTTTATTTTGCTTGGACACGGACACCTTGGGTATCAATCTTCAAGTCATGCAGTTTGCCTTTGAAGGGTTGCTTTTCCAATTCTGCCTTAATCGTTGGCATCTTGTCATGAGAAGCCAAGACCATAACTGTCGGCCCAGCACCAGAGAGGTAGGTTGCATAGGCACCATTTTCTTTGGCCACTTGCTTAATCGTCGCAAATTCTCTCACCAAGTCCTGACGATAGCGCTCGTGGAAGAGATCTCCCTCGATTGCTTGCCCAGCGGTCACCATGTCTCCTGCCAACAAGGCTGCAACCGCCACATTAGCGATAGAACTGGCAGCAACAGCTTCCTTATAAGACAATTTCTTAGGCAAGACACCACGACTGTCGCGAGTGCGCAATTCATAGTTTGGAATGTAAGCTAGGAAATCACACTCTGGGAAGTCAGCCACGATAGCTGAAACTTGTCCATCAACAGAACTTGCAATAACGAGATTACCATATATTGCTGGAGCCACATTGTCAGGATGTCCTTCAATCTTGGTCGCCAACTGCAATTTTTCATGGTCTGACAAGTTGAGCTGACCCAGTTGGTTGGCTAGTTCAATCCCAGCAACAATAACAGAGCTAGAAGAACCCAAACCACGCGCCAGGGGAACATCACTGGTCATTTTCAAACGTCTTGGTTGCAAGTCTGGTACAATTTGTAAAGCGATTTTGAGCAAAAGATTACGCTCATCATGTGGAATCCATTTGCCAATCTGGTGTTCAATCAGCCACTCATCCCGTTCTTCACAGACCTCAATTTGAAGGTACTTGGTTACAGCTACACCGACCGAGTCAAATCCTGGCCCGATATTGGCACTGGTTGCAGGTACAATAATCTTCATCTTATTCTCCTAGCACCTTGAAGGTATTCAAGAGGTCGAATTCTGAAACCTTCTTCAATTCAGCTGAGACATTTTCAAGCTGGGCTTTATTAATCTTGTGTGTGATGATCACAACACGCGCCTTGTCACCTTCTTTGCCATCTTGGAGAATTTGCTTGAAGGAAATATCTTGAGCGTTGAAGATTTCAGCCAATTTCAAGACCTGACCTTTTGAGTCTGGTGCCAAGATTGAGAAGTAGTAATTTGCTTTGACATCTTCAGGATTGGCCAAGACCAATTCACGGCTGTATTCGTTGAAATCTTTACCGATGGTTCCATCATTCAAGCGACGAACGATACGGACAATATCTGCTACAACACTTGTTGCAGTTGGTTTTTGACCAGCACCTGGTCCATAGTACATAGACTCACCAATACCGATAGATTCTACAAAGACAGCGTTCATTACGCCATTCACACTAGCAAGTGGGTGCGCTTTAGGTAGGAAGGTTGGAGTTACTTCTGCAGCAATACCTGAAGGAGTTTCTTCGATTGAACCAACCAATTTCACTACATAGCCAAGTTCTTGGGCTACAGCTACGTCTTCTGGTGTGATATTGCGGATTCCCTTGTGGGCTACATCATCAAAGGTAACCTTCATGCCAAAGGCAAATTGGCTCAAAATCACCATCTTGTAGGCTGCATCGATCCCATCTACGTCATTCGTCGGGTCGCTTTCTGCAAAACCAAGTCTTTGCGCTTCCGCTAGAGCATCATCGTAAGACCAGCCTTCTTCCACCATCTTGGTCATCATGAAGTTGGAAGTTCCGTTGACTACTCCAAGCACGCGCGTGATTTTATCAGAAGCCAAGGAATTTGCTAGAGTGCGAAGAATTGGAATACCACCAGCTACTGCTGCTTCATAGTAAAGTGCTACCTTGTTAGCTTGAGCGATTTCTAGCAATTCTGCACCATGGACAGCCAAAAGATCCTTGTTAGCAGTAACAACGTGTTTTCCAGCTTCCAAGGCACGAGTGATAAAGGTTTTAGCAGGTTCGATACGCCCCATCAATTCCACTACAATGGTAATATCTTGATCTGACAAAATATCATCCACATTGGTTACAAAATTAAAATCATTCCCTGCTGCAAGCAAGCGATTCTTTTCATCTTCATCCTTGACCAATACTTTAGCAACCTCAATCTCTGAATGTGCTGATTGATTGATTTTTTCTCCATTTTCCTTTAGGAGGAAAGGCACACCACTTGCAACGGTACCAAATCCTAGTAAAGCAATTTTAACTGTCATGTTTGTCTCCTCGAAATTTTCTAATATAGCCATTATAACAGAATTTTGTGAAAATTCCTATTATAGTAAATCACTATTTCAGTCTAGAAAAGAAAAAACGAATCAAACGATTCGCTCTTCTTAAAATCTAGAAAAAGCTTTCCAGAAATGATTATCCAATCTTTTGCAGATTAAGTACTGCATCGTGATTCATCAAGACTTGACCATACTCTTGCAAGACTGAACGACTGATGTCACTATCGTCTGCAAACTCGCGCATACGGGCCAAAAGCCAAGCTGGATATGGACTTGGATGATTTTCAATATCCACTAGAATAGTCAAATAATAGCGCTCGTTCATTTTGTAGAGTTCAGAAGTTTCCATCTCAAAAGTCACTGTCTGGGCAAAAGCCACCAAGTCAGCCAACTTAGCAAAAGAAAGGATGTAGTAGATGTAGGGCTCTTTCTTGCCTTCAGCTTCTTGTTGATCCTGCTCCTGCTCTTCTTCCTTGGCTTCGACTTGCTCTAGAGATTGAATGGCTTCGATATCATCTTTGGTTTTGTCCGCGATGCTTTTTTCTAAAGTTTTAATAAACTCATCTGGCGACATTTGAGCCAATTCTTCCATATCTGGTAAATCCGATAAATCTTCAAAATCTAGATTTTGGTCAATCTTTGATTTGGTTACAAAGACATCTACCTTATCAGGTTTTGGAGTCACACGGAAGCTCAACATACCTGTATCTAGAAAGCTATCAGGCATCTCTAACTCATCCAAGATAGCATAAAAGAACTCTTCTGTTTTTTCTTGAGGAACAAGAAAGTCAGCAATCTCCATGCCACGATCCATCAAATCCTCTAAAGACATCGTGATTTTCAAAGTTGTATCACTAATTTGTTTCATTTTCATTGCTAGTAACCTCATACTTTCAGTTCTATCTATTATACTAGATTTTTACGATTTTATCAAAAGAAGGCTTCTCTGTCGGGATAGATTTTCCATAGGATAACTTCTGTAGAAGGCTCTAATACTCTTCGAAAATCAAATTAAAACCACGTCAGCTTTATCTACAACCTCAAAGCGGTGCTTTGAGCAACCTACGACTAGCTTCCTAGTTTGCTTTTTGATTTTCATTGAGTATAAAAGAAAATTTCTGCGGACAAATAGAAAAAGCCTTCAAAATCGGCTCTTAGCCGACTTTGAAGACCTAATACATCAGAAAGCTTATAGTTTAAAGGTTGCTACACCGAGGATAGAACGATTTAAGTTTCTGAGAATTTGAAGACTTTGCTCAAATTTCTTATAACGAGTTACTCCATATTCTTCAACAAGAAGGACGGTATCTCTTTCCAAAATAGATGATACATCCTGTAAATCTACAAAATGCATTCCTTTTAAAGCCTCTTGACTCTGTTTCAATTTATCTAGGATAGCTTTATTTGAGCTAACGATAGTCAATTCCTGTCCAGCATTTTTGTATGACAAGACATCTGCTAGGTTGGCAATTGTTGTGATCTCTGTTACAAAATCAATTTGATATCGAGAAAAATCACCTGCTCTATTGATTGTTGGGTTAAAGAGATAAACCAATACATTTCCCATCACAACCAAAATCACACAGACTACTCCAATAACAGCTAAACGGAGAATCAAGTTTTTCACATTTAATCCAAGTGCTGTCTCACCGTTTGCATTCAATTCTTTAGAGTTGATGGTTTCCAATTTTTCAATTTTCACATTTGCATAGACATGTTTAAATTTCTCAATCAACCCATCAATTTTTTTCTCTAACAAGTCATTGACATCCTTACTTGGTGTCAAAATTTTCACACCGACCCCTGCATCGTCAATCATATAGTAGACGGTCAATTTTTTCCACCAATAGTCATTCGTTGAATTTTTCAAGGTTGTCTCTGTCGTGTCTAATTCACTGGCAATTTTTTTCAATTCACTGGGTTCTACATCATTAAAAAGATAAGCTCCATTCAAATTCCCATCAATCAATTTCCCATAAAAATCACTATAACCACCAATTTGATGATTCAAAATCGTTTTAGCTGAATCTTCTGGAGGAGTGATTTTATAGCTAAGATAAGTTGAATAACTTGTTGTATCTTTGACAGTGTTTTTATTCCTAACTGCTTTAATTGTAAATGGTACAGCAATGAGAGCAAATAAAACGATGAGAGCTAAAATATTTACTTTTCGTTTTTTATAAAGATTTGCAAACAAATCAGCTACTGAATAATGTTCAAACATGATTTTTTTCTCCTTTGTTGAGTAGATACTGGTTTTCTTTTGTAAGCATTTTTGCTACAAATATAATCACAAGAACAATTCCCCAGAATTGCATTGTAAATAGATTGAAGAAACTTTCTGAAAAGCTACTTCTAGGCATAAAGAATAGATTATTCAAGATGAGTAGGGACAAGGCAAATAGGATTGTTCTAGAGCGATAGGCTACTTGCAACATGGCTATAAATAACATACCTAGCAAGAGACTAAGTAGAAAGACTCCTATCATACCATAGTCTGTATACAACTCCATGATATAACTACTTCCGATACCATGTCCTTTCAAATATTCCTTGTTCAAAACAAGATAGGATAGATTGTGAGCATAACTATTACTATCAATAGCTAGCTCCACACTATTGGTTGTATGCTCAAAGGCTTTTCCTCCGAAAATGGCCCCCAAACTTCCCCTTGCAAAATAATCAAGGACAGGACCAAAAGTAAAATTACGGAAATCTCGGTAAGGGAGGCTACTGTTAAATAGAAAACCTCGAGCCAGAACTCCAAAACTGGTTCCTTGTTTATAGATAAAGTCAAGCAGGATATCCCAGAAACCTGTATGGGAAACCTGGACATTATCCCGTACATAATTGAGCACTCCCATCGCTAACATGAGAATAGGAGAACCTACAAAAATCGCTAACTTTTCTTTAAACCCAATCCATTTTCCTTTTTCAGTTTGCTCCCGCATAAAGTAATAAACAAAAGCAAATAAAATACTTAAAATAAAGGGATTTCGTGTCCCGATTGCCAAATGAATGGTATTGGCTGCAATAAAGGAGACAAGCACTGCTGTGGCCTGCCATTTCTTTGGCTTGGTTGCCAGATACATACACATTGCGTAGACCGTAAAGGTAGACAAGATGTAAGTAAAATAAGGAAGTTTACTTTCAAAATTTGCATAGTAGGCATAGTAGGAAGTCTGCAAGCGATACAGGAGCCGTTCAAATAATCTAATGAAATAGAAAGGATAGGTGAGAAGAAAAACTCCTAGCGAAACAAAGCGCAACCTCTTGGTATAAACCTCTTTTAGAGAATTTCCTATATTTGGTACTTTTATTTTCTTCCTAGCTATGAAGTAACGAGCCAGGACGCCTCCTGTGGTCAAGCCCAGAATCGAAACCATGACGACTATAAAGGCAAAACGATAGGCTATGGGATGATAGGTATCCAGAGCGCCATCCCTAAAATAATCAATGGTCGGTCTTGATACCAGAAAGACAAAAATAGTTAAATAGAAAATAAAATGGATTAAGTAATACTTGATATCATTCCAACAAGCAATTAAGCTACTAACCAGTAAGAACAATAAAGTAGAAAGCAAGCTAACATTGTTATTATTAAACAGATATACAATTCCACTTACTAGCGTCAAGGCATAACTGACTATGGTCAAACTAAATAATAATCGTTTTCCATCAATCACTTGCTCACCCCCGTTCTAATGTAATTTTTTAGATTTTTCAATATTTTTCAGTAATAAGAATCGGTATAAGGAAATGTTTATGAATAGAGCCAAAGCACTAATTCTTCTCCCCTTACGGAAAATTGGATTCCTAGCAATAGCAAAGGCATGGCTTTTTAAAAAACGATGAATCTGAGCATAGGCTTCAAACTGTTTATACTGATCATCTAGCAACATCTTATCCAGAATAAAGAAGTGGGCATAGGCCAATCTGAAAAAAGCAACCTCTTTCAAGTCAGAATAGTTTTTCACAACTTCATTGTAAAACTTTTGGTAGATATCAATATAGGCTAAATCCTTCTCTGCATAGGGTTTAGTTGTAATACTATCCCCTCTATGGAAATAGTAATAATAGGGTTTGGTATTAACAACGTACTTCTTGGCCAATTTGATTAAATCAAAATGATAATAGGCATCTTCGTAAATCAATCCCTTTGGAAAGGATAGGGCAGTCGCAATCTCTCTCTTGATTAGCTTATTGCAAATCGTTCCAGGTATTTTTTCACCTATGAGGTATTCCCTCAGAAATTTTTGGGAATCACAGACAAAATAGTCATCCTGATTGGCTGACTGTGGACTTTCATCATTAGCATAGACATTCATGACACCACAGCTCGAAACATCCGCATCTTCTTGAACTAATTGCTCATATAAGTTCTGAATCATTTCTGGATGGATATAATCATCTGAGTCAATAAAAATCAGATAATCCCCGTGAGCCTGCTTCATTCCATCATTTCGTGCTTGCGACAATCCTTCGTTCTTTTTATGAAGCACTGACACCCTGTCATCTTGTTCAGCGATTGAATCACACAAGCGACCACTCTCATCTGTTGCACCATCATCAACAAGAATAATTTCCAAATTCTGATAGGTCTGCTTCTGAATGGAAGCTATCGATTTTTCTAGGTACTGCGCCACATTATAGACTGGCACAATGACACTAATTAATGCAGTTTCCATGCTACTCCTCTAATAGTTTTTCTACTTGTTCGATTTGTTTGGCAATTGTAAATTGTTGAATGAATTGACTAGCCTCATCGACATCAAAGTTTGAGGCAGAAGTCATGTAATTAGTAATCGCCTGAGCTGCCTCTTGATTGCTCTCAATGATTTGTCCAAATTGTCCTTCTTGGGATAGTTCCTCAGCCCCTCCGACATCCGTAGAGACAAAAGGAAGACCCAGACTCAAGGCCTCCACATACACTCCAGGAAAACCTTCTTGTTTAGACATAGACAAGAGAACCTTCATCTGAGACAAATACTGATAAGGATTTTTTTGATAACCAAGGAAATGTACATAGTCTTCAAGCTCATACTCTTTAACTCGTTTTTTCAGTTCCTCTTCCATATCACCAGCCCCTATGAAGTAGAGATGATAGTTTTTTCCCTCTTGGTGTAATAATCGTATCACTTCCACCACACGGTCAGAACCCTTATTTTCCTCAATCCGTCCGATAGTACAGATACTTTGAGGCGCTATCTCGATATCGATCTTCTCTTGAGATTTTTCTAGAATAGTCTTAAAATCATATCCATTGTAGATCGTCTGTAATTTCGAAGCATAGTCTGGATAGACTTCCTTGATAGAATTGCTGGTTTTATTCGAAATTCCTACAATGGTATCCGCAGCATCCAACTGGCGTCTATGTGATTCTCTTTTGGAGCTATCCTTAAGAAATTCTTCGATACTTCCATGAATCCAAGAGATTTTCTTGACTTCTTTTCTTTTAGAGAACAAAAGTGGAGGATTCATAATAGTAAAAGAAACTTCAACATCATAGTCATCTCTTACAAGCAAGCGACGTGTCAATCTTGGAAAATAAATTCTCATTCTCCACAAAAGAGCTCGAATCCATCTGGCTTGGCGATAATCCTGAAGGGATTTTAAAATGCGTACATGCTTGGGAACAGATTCGTATCCCTTGTCAAAGTGCTCCATTTCAAGAATATCAATATCATACTTTTCTGGATCCAGATTTGAAACAATGGTAGACAGAATCTTTTCTGCACCTCCTCCGAGAGAAAAAGACCACATAAAAAATAAGATTTTTTTCTTAGCCACCATATTCTCCCTTGTATTCTGTATAAGACTTATCCATATCAGCGATGACAGCATCATGATGCGGTAGCTGCTTGTCTGCTGGTGGAGGTGTCATATAATCGCCAAAAGCAGTGCTGAGATAGGCATCATAGCCGACTGGAATAGGCATCTCTGTCCCTTCAAATGGCAAGAAAAGATTGTCTTCAAAAGATGCGATTGGGTACTTGTTTCTCATATAGCCAGGACCTGAGCATAATTCGGTGATTCCATTGCTCTCAGCCAGACTGTACTTGGTCATTTCTTTTTCAGCTTTTTTCCAAATGCGATAACGGAGAGATTTTGGAGTCAAACCCAGTAAAATGCGGCTTCCCCACTTCATAAGTGCACCATGCTTTTCTGGAATAGTTTGGGCACAAAAAAGTGAATAAATCAGTGCCCAACGAACCTGTTTCTTCCGCTCAGCTGGATTTTTCGGATAATAATCCAAAGGCAAGACATCCAAGGCTAAACCATGTGGCAAATCCAAATCCTGCTGATAAGGTTTGATACAGGTGGTTTCCTTGTCACGAATGGTAATAAAAAGATTGCGGTCTACCAAATCCTTGTTACTCTTTGACAAGAAATAACGCTCATCTGCATAACGAGACCATAATTCTGCTAATTTCTCATAATCTTTGCGGGGCATAAAAAAGTCTAGGTCGTCATCCCACGGAATAAAGCCCTTGTTTCGAAGGGCACCAATAGCACCTCCACCACAGAGATAACAAAGTAAATCATGTTCCTTGCAAAAGGCAACAAAATATTCAGCCATCTCCAGACTACGAGCCTGAATTGCTTTTAAATCAGTCATATTATTCATTATTCTTTCTATCGTATCGTTTCATTATACCACAAATAGGGGGTGAAAATCTATTGCAGACTGTAAAAAAATCAAAGCCTGACTGCTAGATAAATAGCTATCAAACTTTGATTTTTCTATCTTATAGTCTTCGAAAATCTCTTCAAACCACGTCAGCTTCACCTTGCCGTATGTATGGTTACTGACTTCGTCAGTTCTATCCACAACCTCAAAACAGTGTTTTGAGCAGCCTGCGGTTAGCTTCCTAGTTTGCACTTTGATTTTCATTGAGTATTATTTTATCTCAAACCCATCTGAGACAATTTATTCTGATATTTGTTTTGATCAACCAGCAAGCCCAAGCCTCCATAAACATCATAGGCATCTACCCAGTCACCCAGTTCTGGAATCGTCAATTTTTCAATACCATTTTTTGCTCCATCCAAAACAGATAAACCGTTTGTTAGGAGGAAAGTATAGGGTGCATTGGTTGAGGTCATAGCAAAAACCTTTCCAAGAGCTTCAGAACCAGTGAAAAGTTTAGTAGGATCTTTAATTTGCTCTAAAATTGCTGTTAAAACTTGTTGCTGTCTTTTTGTACGGCCGTAATCCGCCTCATCGTCATCACGGAAACGAGCATAATTGAGCAGGGTCGAGCCATTCATCTGCTGTTTTCCGACTTTGATGGTTTGGGTTGGGGACTCAGTCTCAGTAGCGTGTAAATCATCTCCGACTGTAGCTTCTGTTAGTGGACGCCCATTCAATGTTGAAAATTGGGCATCAATTGTCACCCCATCAGGGAAAAGCGTGTCAATCGCTGTGGCAAAGGCCTGAAAATCGACCAAAGCATAGTACTTAATGTCCAAGTCAAAATTATCTTTCAAGACTTGGCGAACCATTTCTGCCCCTTTTTGCCCCTCTTGTTCTCCTAACTCATAGGCTACGTTTAACTTGTTATCCGTCTGTTTTCTACCGTTAATCACTTGACTATAACCATCTATATAGACCAAATTATCACGCATGAAACTGACTAGCTTGATTTTCTTGTCCGAACCTCCGACATTTAATACCATAATAGAGTCCGTTCTCGTCTCAGCACTGTTTTGACCAATTCGCCCATCTGTACCCATGATCAAAATATTAACACCATCTCTGGTATCCTGACCATTAAAGACTTGAACCTGTGCTGCCTTGGCATCAGCAGTTTTCTTTGCACTAGCATCTTGGTAACCACGTAAAAACATAAATACCATGGCTAAAGCTACACAGACTAGAAGAGAGAAAATCACCATAAAAATGCGTTTAAGACGGAGCTTCCGTCTTTTCTTTTTGGGAGGGGCAGAAAGTATTTGCGATTTGGATTGTGAGCGACTCCGGTTCGCATAGCTTGGTAAGTCAACCTGCTCTTCTCTTTCTTGTTCCAAGCTGGAACTACTATTTCCCCTAGCAAGAGTTATCTTTTCTTGCAAATAGGCAAACTCATTTTTTTCTCTCTCATTGAGATAGTGAATATTTTTTAGCAAATAATCATAACGTAATTTTTCATGATGACTGAGAGGATTTTCTTTACTCATCTTCTCTCCTTTCCATGGTCTGATATTGGATAAATAGGATAGGCGCCCAGAACCTTATACTGGATTCCAATGGCTTCTAGTTCTTTTTGGGCAAAGTGAACCAAGTCCTTATCAGTATAGTCCACATCGATAATGAAAAAGTATTCGCCCAGTGCTGTCTTGAGTGGTCGACTTTCAATTTTTGTCAAGTCAATTCCTCGCCAAGCAAAGGTCGAAAGAGCCTTGTAGAGTGCGCCGGGAAGATTGTCAGGTAAGGTCAAGGCCAAACTCATTTTTTCAGTTTGCGCTTGCAAGGGAATAGCTGCATCTTCAGCTCCCAGAACCCAGAAACGTGTGAAATTAGCTTCCATTTCCTGAATATCCTCGGCAATCAGTTCTAAGCCATATTCTTCGGCAGAACTTCTAGGGGCAATAGCTGCATAAGGCTGGTCTGGATGTTCGGAAATAAAACGGGCCGCATAGGCTGTACTAGCTGTCACCTCTATTTGAGCCTCTGGATACTCTTCATCGATGAATTTCTTTCCTTGAGCCAAGGCCTGTGGGTGTGAAAAAATCTTCTCAATCTTAGTGTGACCTGGAACCACCATCAACTGCTGATGAATAGGTTGAACAATTTCTGCCACTGCTTGAATGCGAGCCTGATGAAAAAGGTAGTCCAAGGTTTCATGAACACTACCCTCGATAGAATTTTCAACTGGCACCACAGAATAGTCCACCAAGCCTTGTTCATAGGCCTTGATGACGTCTGTAATATTGGCAAAGGCCTGCAATTCCTCATGAGGAAAAGCTGTCTGCACAACGTGATGTGAAAATGATCCCTTGGGACCTAGATAAGCAATTTTCATCTCAGTTCCTCTATAATTTCCTCTGGGCTTAGCTTGGTCACATCCAAAATCCGACTAGCCACTTCCTCATACCAAGCCTGTCTTTCTTGGAAAATAGCTGCTAGTTCTTCCTTACTGTTATTTAGAAACAGCGGGCGCTGATTGTCCTTATCAGCTACTATGCGTTGGTAGAGGGTTTCAAAATCAGCTTTCAGATAGATGTTATCAGAATTGGTCTTGAGCAAGTCACGATTTCGCTGAGAAATGACTACTCCTCCGCCAGTTGACACAACTTGGTCTCTTTGTAGTAACTCAGCTAGGACTTCTGATTCTATCTGACGGAAGGCCTCTTCTCCCTTTTCATCGAAAAAATCCGCAATGGACATACCTAAGCGCTTCTCAATCAGAGCATCCATATCAAGGTAATTAGGGTCCAAGCCTCTTGCAATAGTCGATTTGCCAGCCCCCATAAATCCTAGTAATACCTTAGCCATGAATCAAGCTCTCCAAATCATCAAAGAAACTAGGATAGCTGGTATTGATGGCTTCAGCACGGTCAAGCTCCACTTCTCCATCTGCAACCAAAAGGGCTGCGATGGCCGTCATCATGCCAATACGGTGGTCACCAAAAGTATTGACTCTAGCACCGTGAAGGGCTGATTTCCCTTTGATAATCATCCCATCTGCCGTAGGAGTAATATCTGCTCCCATACTATTTAAAGCGTCTGCCACAACCTGAATGCGGTCTGTTTCCTTGACCTTGAGTTCCTCAGCATCCTTGATAACTGTTACCCCTTGAGCTTGTGTCGCTAGCAGGGCGATAATGGGCAATTCATCAATCAAGCGTGGAATCAAGGCACCACCAATCTCTGTTCCTTTCAGGTCTGAAGACTCAACAGTTAAGGTAGCAGATTTAGCCACTGGGTCAATTTCAGTTATTTCCAATTTCCCACCCATGGCGCGAATGACATCAATGATACCGGTACGCGTTTCGTTGATGCCCACATTCTGCAGCACTAGACGAGAATTTGGAACAATCAAACCTGCGACTAGCCAAAAGGCTGCACTGGAAATATCTCCTGGCACAACCACCTTTTGTCCGGTCAATTTTTGTGGCCCTTGGACTGTGATTTTCTTGCCATCCACACTTAAATGACCACCAAATTGTTGCAACATATCTTCAGTATGATTACGGGTGCACTCTTTTTCGATAATAACAGACTCCCCCTGAGCCTGCAAGGCCGCAAACATCAAGGCTGACTTGACTTGGGCAGAGGCAATCGGCAACTCATAATGAATAGGTGCTAGGTTTTTCGTCCCTTTTAAGTGAAGAGGAGGCAGGTCCCGCTCAGTTTGCCCTGAAATACTGACGCCCATTTTTTTCAATGGAATAGTCACACGGTCCATAGGACGCTTAGAAAGACTGTCATCTCCGAACATTTCTACTTCAAAGTCTGCACCAGCAAGAACACCTGAAATCAGGCGAATCGAGGTTCCAGAATTTCCCATATCAAGGGCATTTTGCGGAGCTTTTAAACCATCCATACCTACACCTTGAATGGTAATAATCCCATCTTTATCCTCAATCTTAACACCAAGGTCACGAAAGACTTGAATAGTTGAGAGCACGTCCTCGCCCCGCAGAATATCATAAACCTTGGTATCACCCTCAGCCAAACTTCCAAAGATAATGGAACGGTGGCTGATAGACTTGTCACCTGGAACGCGGATACTGCCATGTAAGTGGCGAATGTTTGTTTTTAGTTTCATACTGGACCTCATACTTGCAATACTTTTACTTATTTTATCATAAAAAGCCAGAAATTCCTTAAAAATTCCTGACTTTATGATAGTTATTTTCTTATTTTAGCAATTCTGAAACTGGTTCAAAAACAATTTTTTCAATATCAGAAAGGTAAATGGCCAATTGTTGTTGCTTGGTAAAGAATTCTGACAAGAGGCTGTTCCCCTGAATCTGCTTGCCAAAGCCTTCCATTTTAGCTTGGAAGGAAGCATCTGGCATTTGACCTGTCTGTGCTAGTCTTTGAATTTCCTCTTGGAAAGCAACATATTCTGTAAAGATTTTGCTTGCCTCAACATCTGCCGAAATCGCATCTTTAGCTGCTTTAACAGCCTTGTATTCTGGTAATTCGCGTAGTCCGCGACTGAGTTCGTTTGCACTATCGTAAATATTTGACATGATTTTCTCCTTATTTGATCACGACTGTGTAGTCGGTATTTTCTGTTATGAGATGCTCGGCTCGTTCCAGATCCTGAGCATTTTTAAAGGAAATTTGTAGAATCCCGTGAATATCCTCACGGTTTTCCTCGTTGATGTGGATATTAACCAAAGAAGTTCCACGTAGCAGTTCCAAAATTCGCAAGATGACATCTTCTTCATCGGGAACATCAACATAGAGGTCATAAAAGCTATCCACACCGCCACGCTTATGAATTTCCATGACCTGACGCTGCTCACGCGCCTGATTGAAAAAGTTCCAGATTTGCTCCTCATCTCCTTTGCTGATGGCTTGACCAATCGCTTCTAAACGTTCCTTGAAGTCCTCAATTCGCTCCAAAATGGTCTCACGATTGGACAAAAGAATGGAGGTCCACATACCCGGCTCGCTTTCCGCGATTCGGGTCATATCTCGAAAACCACCTGCCGCAAAGCGCCTTGCCATCTCATGTTCTTGGGCATAGACCGCAGTCTGCTCCATGAGACTAGAAGCCAGAATATGAGGAAAATGGCTAATCTGAGAAGTCACACGATCATGCTCCTTGGCATCAATTTCGATAAAACGAGCATGAAGACCTGAAAGCAAGTCCTTCATTTCCTCAAGCGTATCAGGACTTGTCAGGCTCGAAGGTGTAAAGATATAATAGGCATTTTCAAAGAGATTGACATCCGCAGAGGCAGCCCCTGTCTTGTGACTACCAGCCATAGGATGAGCACCAACAAAACGAACCGGCTTACCAGCCAAATACTGCTCCGCCGCATCCACAATAGCTGACTTGGTCGAACCGGCATCTGAAATAATCACGCCATCTTTCAAGTCCAAGTCGGCCAACTCCTTAATGAAAGCAATGGTTTGTTTGATTGGCAAACTGAGGATGATGATATCTGCCAAAGGAGCAAAACTGGCAAAATCATCCGTTGCACGGTCAATCATGCCTTCTTTCAAGGCGATATCTCTCGAAACTTGACTGCGATTATAACCTAAAATTTCATAATCTGGATGATCACGTTTGATACCGAGTGCCATAGAGGCACCGATCAAACCAAGACCTGCGATATAGATTGTTTTTGCCATAGGAACTCCTTAATAGTTCTTTGTATAGTCTCGGTGTTGGGCTACTGCTTCTTTTAGTTCCTCAAGATTATCTGATGAGAATTTTTCAAGGATTTCTTGTGCCAGAACCGTTGCTACAACAGCTTCCATGACTACTCCTGCAGCTGGAAGAGCGGTCGGATCACTTCTCTCCACGGTTGCCTTGTAAGGTTCGTGGGTTTCGATATCCACACTCATAAGCGGTTTGTAGAGTGTGGGAATGGGTTTCATGACGCCACGAACAACAATCGGTTGCCCATTAGTCATACCACCTTCAAAGCCGCCCAGATTATTGGTGCGACGAGTATAGCCGTCTTCTTTAGACCAGAGAATTTCGTCCATAACTTGGCTTCCTTTGCAGTAACCAGCTTCAAATCCAAGACCAAATTCCACCCCTTTAAAGGCATTGATAGAGACAACTGCTTGGGCTAATCGCGCATCCAATTTTCTGTCCCATTGGACATAAGATCCAAGGCCAACTGGAACGCCTCCGACGACTGTCTCGACAACTCCACCGATGGTATCACCGTCACGCTTGATTTGGTCAATATAATCCTTGATTTCCTGTTCTCGTTCTTGGTTGACAATAGAAACTTCAGACTGGGCAGCTCTTTCCTTAATCTCAGCGACTGTCAGATTCTCAGGAACATCGATTTCCTTGCCACCAAAGACCACGACATGGTTGGCAATCTCCATATCCAGTTCAGCCAAGAGGCGTTTGGCTACAGCCCCGACTGCCACTCGCATGGTGGTTTCACGAGCTGATGAACGTTCCAAAGAATTTCGTAAATCATCAAAACGGTACTTGATGCCCCCAACCAAATCGGCATGTCCTGGACGTGGATGGGTGATTTTTCGTTTGCTTTTAAGGCGTTCTTCAATGTCCTCTGCAGACATGATATCCAACCATTTTTGGTGATCCTTATTGATGACATCCATGGTAATGGGAGCCCCTGTCGTCTTCCCGTGACGAACGCCCGAAGTAAAGACAACCTGGTCACTCTCAATCTTCATACGACCGCCTCGACCGTAGCCACCCTGACGGCGTTTCAGATCCTCATTGATGTCCTCTACTGTTAAAGGAAGACCAGCTGGAATTCCCTCAATGATAGCCGTCAGACGGGGCCCGTGTGATTCTCCTGCAGTTAAATATCTCATACACTCTCCTTATTTTACCAAGTAGTCTTTCATCTCTTCCAGAGAAACTGGGTGAATGGTTGCAGAACCAAGCTCTGGCACCAAGACCAATTTCAAGGTGTTGCCACGCGCTTTCTTGTCATGAGTCAAAGCCTGATAAAGATTGTCAACATCCCAGTTTTCATAGTCAACAGGTAGTCCAAATTTCTGACACATCTCTGTGATAGATTGGGTAATGCCAGCTGGCATGAGTCCCTTTTCCTCAGCAACCTTGGAAATCTGTACCATGCCCATGGCCACAGCCTCTCCATGCATGACTTTTCCATAACCAGCTGTCGCTTCAATGGCATGACCAATGGTGTGGCCAAAATTGAGATAAAGGCGAACACCGTTGTCCAACTCATCCTCAACCACCATCTTGCGCTTGACCTGACAAGAATGTTCAATCAAGGTCTCTGCATGCTCCAAAATGCTCTCTACAGAACCATCCAGTTCCGTCAAGAGATCCCAAAGTTCTGGGTCCTCAATCAAGCCGTACTTGATGACCTCTCCCATCCCTTCAATCAGCTCTCTTTTCCCGAGTGTTTCAAGGACAAGCGGGTCAATCAAAACCCCATCTGGTTGGGCAAAGGTACCCACCATATTCTTAGCAAATGGAGTGTTAACGCCTGTCTTTCCACCGATAGAAGAATCCACTTGAGCTGTCAAGCTGGTCGGAATCTGAACAAAGTGAATACCCCGCATATAGGTAGAGGCTACAAAACCAGCTAGGTCTCCAACGACACCACCACCTAGGGCTACAATCCCATCGCTACGAGTCAGCCCCTGCTTAACTAGGAATTCATAGACTTTCTGAACAGTGGTTAAATTCTTTCTTTCTTCGCCTTCTAAAAAGTCAAAAACGGCTACCTGAAAACCAGCATCTTCTAGGCTGAGCTTGACCTTCTCTGCATAAAGAGAAGCTACATGGTTGTCTGTTACAATGACCACTTTTTGTGGTTGCCAGAGTTCTCGCAACCATTGACCAGCCTGAGCCAGACAACCTTTTTCAATCTGAATATCATAAGGATGATGAGGAATATCGATTCTGATTTTCATAGGAGAATCTCCCTTTCTTTATTGGTATTTTTCTGTTAAGGACTGCCAAATTTCTTCTGTCGGCATTTCCTTGCCTGTCCACAGTTGAAAAGCTTCTGCAGCTTGATAAAGCAACATTCCTAGACCATTGACAGCTGGATTGCCCTGACTTCTAGCCCATCTCAAAAATGGGGTTTCAAAGGGTTGATAAATAATATCTGCCACCAAGAGAGTTTCCGGTAAGACTATGCTTTCAGGAACTGGAGAGGATTGGCCATCCATGCCCACACTGGTGGCATTGACCAGCAAATCCGACTCAGCAATCCTTGCTTGCAGTTCAGAAACATCTTCTAAAGCATACAAGTCCACTTTAAAGCCTGTTTGCTCCTGTAACTTGTCTAGGTAGGGTCTTGTTTTTTCCATGGAAACTGAACGAACAAAGACCGAAATCTGACTGACGCCGTCCAAAATAGCTTGCGCCAGAATGGATTTAGCCGCACCACCTGCACCCAGCAAGGTCATCTTCTTACCTGTAATTGTAAAAGAAGGCAAGCTCTTAAAAAATCCCTTGCCATCTGTATTATATCCAATTAAAGTGCCATTATGATTGACAACCGTATTGACCGCACCGATCAAGCGCGCTTCGTCGCTCAGCCCGTCCAAATAAGGAATCACCTGCTCCTTATAGGGCATGGACAGGTTGATGCCAAACATCTGGTAGCGACGAATATTGGCCACTGTTTCTGCCAAGTCACTCGCTTCAATCTCCCAAGCTACGTAAGCACCATTGGTAGCTGTCGTCTCAAAGGCCCTATTGTGGATAAAGGGCGAAATAGAATGCTTAATAGGATTGGCAACAACGGCAGCTAAACGCGTATAGCCATCAAGCTTCATCCAAAATCTCCCTGATTTTTTTCATGTTAGCTAGAGAAATCTGACCAGGAGCACTAGCCTCATCCAGACTGGCAAAAGACCAACTCGAACCCGTCACATCCGCAGTGATACGAGAGACCTTGCCCACCTTGCCCATAGAAATGGTCACATATTCCTGTTCAGGATTGAGGGTTTTAAAGCCTCGTGTATAGTTCATCAAGTCTAAGACATCCTGCTCCGTGTGAGCCATCACCGCAACCTTAACAAGTTTTGGATTTAGGCTCGTCAACTCTGACAAGATTTCCATCATATTTTCAGGCGTTTCTTGGAAATTGTGGTAACTCAAAACGAGATTTGGGAAGTCCAACATTTCCTCAAAAACATCCTTGTAGCTGTAGTACTCAAAATCAATATAGTCTGGTTGATAGAGTTGCGCCACTTCCTTGATTAGATGGATATATTCTTCTGGAGAAAGGTCAATTTCTCCCCCTTCAGAGCGAGTTCGTAGCGTGAAAACCAACTCACGGCCTGCGAATTTTTCAAAAATAGCTGGAGCTACCTGCAAAATCGCTTCTTTAGGCAGATAGTCGGCCCGCCATTCAATGATGTCGGCATCTAGGTACCTCGTGGCATCCAGAGTCTGAGCCTCCTCTAAACTTCTTGGCATTACTGAAACGATTAATTTCATTTACTAACCTTCATACTAATCACCTTGAGGTAATTACTACTTTCATCTTTTTTATTATAGGCGAAATCTGCTGGAAGACCATATTTGTTTAAAATCTGGTAACTTCTTCCTGCAAAGCCTTTATCAATTTGTTCTGTAAATTTCTGACGGGAAACATTGGCAGCATTGGTACTGGCAATGATAATCCCTCCCGGATTTAAAATCTCCAGACTCTGGGAAATCAACTTGTGATAATCCTTGGCCACAGAGAAGGTCTGTTTTTTGTTCCGAGCAAAGCTAGGTGGATCTAATACAATTACATCGTAGGTCAATCCTTTTCGCTTGGCATACTTGAAATATTCAAAGACATCCATGACTATAAAACGATGGTCGTCTGTACTGATTCCATTTGCCTGAAAATGCGCTTGAGACAATTCTCGTGAACGCTTGGCTAGGTCAACCGAAGTTGTCTGGCTTGCTCCTCCCATGGCCGCAGCTACTGAAAAAGCTGCTGTATAAGAAAACATATTGAGCAAAGATTTGCCCATAGCCAATCCATCAACCAGACTACCACGAACCTCATGCTGGTCTAGGAAAATCCCTGTCATCAAGCCATCATTCATAAAGACTTGATATAAGACACCATTTTCCAAAACAGTGAAAAAGTCAGGTGCTTCTTTACCATAAACGTGTGCAGATTCATAGTCTAGACCCTTAAAGCGGATTTTCTCATAGGCTCCTAAAACCTCAGGAAAAACCTGTCTAAAGGCTTCTGAGATAACCTTGCGAATCTGATAAATATAAGAGTTATACCAAGAAAAGACAGCATAGTCGCCATAAAGGTCCACTGTCAGACCACCAAAGCCATCTCCCTCTTGATTGAAGAGACGAAAGGCAGTTGTCAAATCATCTTGATAGTAGGCGCTTCTCTTTTCTTTAGCTTGTCTAAACAGCGTTTCAAAGAAAGCTTGATTGAAGGTCACCTTGTCTTTACTGATAAACCAACCCAAGCCCTTGTTTTGCTGAGAAAGGTAGGCAGTCCCAAGAAAGTTTCCATCTTGACTATGGACTTCTACTTCCTGATCCTTAAGATTGACATTCTCAAGATCACTCGCTTCTAGTAAAACTAATCCTTTAGCGAGCTTCTTTTCAACCCTTTTGCTAACTCTTATTCTATTCATGACTACCATTATATCAAACTTTTAGCCAATTCTCAAAAAAGAAACTACCCTTGCTTTTTTACTCTTCTTTTAAAAAATGGTATACTAATACTAATAAAAAATTAGGAAGTAAAATGTGTGAAAAGCAATTTTAACAAAATCCAAAAAGCCATCGGTACCAGACTGGGTTTTGTCCTAACCCTTTTAATCCTCTATTGGCTCAAAACCTTATTAGCCTATACCGTTGACTTTAATTTAGATATTCAAGTAGGAAAATTGCAAGGAAATTACCTTGCCTTTATCGCCTTTTTCAATCCCCTTCCTTTGGGGTTACTCCTGCTGGCTCTAGCCCTCTACGCTCGGTCAACCAAGATCTTTTATGGTCTGAGTATTGCTATTTACAGCCTTTTGTTTATTTGGCTCTATTCCAATGTCTTTTACTATCGAGAATTTAGCGACTTTATCACGGCTAATACCATGAAGGTGGTCAGCAAGGTATCTGTTGGTACTGCGGAACTAGAGTTACTGCGTCCTTGGGATTTCATCTATTTTATGGATTTCCCACTGATGGCTTTTCTTTTTTTTAAAAAATTCATCCAGCTAGATAGGAAACCTTTCAAATTCCGCTCAAGTGTTGCTATCACTGCTCTCTCAGCCCTGCTCTTTTCTGCTAATCTTTTCTTGGCTGAAATTGAGCGTCCCGACCTCCTATCGCGAGGATTTTCTAATTATTATGTTGTTCGTGCCCTCAGTTTGCCAGCCTTTCTAGGCTATAGTGCCAACCAGTCCTATAGCGCTAACAAAGAACGGGCTAAGGCCTCTGAGACCGACCTGCAACCTATTACAGATTATATTCAAGAGCATTCTGCTAATCCCAACCCAGACTATTTTGGCTTAGCTAAAGGGAAAAATGTGATTTATCTCCACTTGGAGAGTTTTCAGCAGTTCCTGCTTGACTATAAACTCAACCTAGATGGGACTGAGCATGAAGTCACTCCCTTCCTGAATTCCCTCTACCATTCACAATCAACCCTAGCCTTTTCGAATATCTTTAACCAAGTCAAGGCTGGTAAGACCTCAGATGCGGAAACTATGCTGGAGACTGGTTTGTTTGGACTTGACCAAGGTTCCTTTATGGTCAATTACGGTGGTACCAATACCCAGCAGGCAGCTCCTTTTATCCTATCAAAAAACGGCTACCAATCAAGCGCTGTCTTTCACGGTAATATCGGAACCTTCTGGAATCGAAATACGACCTACAAACAATGGGGCTACCAATATTTCTTTGATGCTTCCTACTTCACCAAGCAAGACAGTAGCAATTCTTTCCAATATGGTTTAAATGATAAAATCATGATGAAAGATTCTATCCAGTATCTGGAGCATTTACAGCAGCCTTTTTATGCCAAGTATATTACGGTGTCCAATCACTATCCTTATGCTAGCAATCTGACGGGCGATGAGCTTGGTTTCCCCTTGGCCAAGACCAAAGATGAAACTATCAACGGCTACTTTCAAACAGCCAACTATCTGGACAGTTCCATCAAGGCCTTCTTTGACTATCTCAAAGAAAGCGGCCTCTATGAAAAATCCATCATCGTCATCTACGGAGACCATTATGGCATTTCCAACTCCCGCAATCCTGACCTAGCACCTTTGATTGGCAAGACTTCTGAAAACTGGTCGAATTACGATAATGCTATGTTGCAACGAGTGCCTTTTTTGGTGGTCATGCCTGGTTATGAAAAGGGGAAAATCATCAATACCTACGGTGGACAAATCGATATCTTACCGACTCTAGAACACCTCCTTGGTATTGAGTCCAATTCCTTCCTTCAAGTCGGACAAGACCTCCTATCACCAGACCACCAAGAAATCGTTGCCTTTCGAACTGCCAATTCCTTCGTCACACCTAAATACACCAGCTACGACGGACGAACCTACTATACTGAAAGTGGTCTCGAAATCAGTAATCTTGATGAACAAACTCAGACCGAACTGGAAAGCGTTCGTCAAGCAGCTAGTCAACAGCTGAAAATTAGCGATCAGATTCAAACTGGCGATTTGATCCGTTTCTACCAAGCAGATCATCTTGGAAAAGTTGATACTGAAAGTATTTCTTACCTCAATTCCTTGCCAATTCTGCAAAAGATTGAGCAGGAAAAAGGTAGTCAATCAACGAGCCTCTTTAGCCAACGACAAGGCAAAACCAGTACTGACCTTTTCAAGGCACCAAGTTACCAAGAACTCCACCCAGAGTCGGCAGAAACCGAATCAAAATCACAATAAAAAATGCTCTTCCAAGAACGGAGGAGCATTTCTTTTTATCAACAAAAATCAAATAGCAAACTAGCCTCAGGTTTACTGTGAGATTGTAGCTAGAGAGGCTGTATCAGCAATATGTGCCTGTCAAATTGGTGACGAATGAATATAGTAGAAGAAATATGAGGATATAAATCAGCTTCAGCAGGTATCTGGAAAATTTGATTTTATAGAAAAGCCTTTTGTCACAAACTCAATATACTATCAATAAATAATATTATAGAAGCAACAATAATTATCATTTCACCTATCTGCATAATCCTATTTCGAAATCTAAATATATTTTCTATCAAAAATACTTGGATCACACACATTATAGGAATTAACGTTTTTGAAATTGAAAAATATCCAAATAAATAAACTATAAACAACAAAAATAGAACTATATTATATTTCTTATTCAAAACATTCCTCCCTATATTTTTTGATTACCAATCTTAATAATTTACAATCACATTTTAACAAACTTTGAAAGTGTTTTGTCAAATGAAATTTATCAAGATAGTAACCATCTATCTCATCTTTTTTCTATCTCTACCAATATGCGTGATAGGTAGTAATGATAACCAAAAATAGCAAGAGCAAACAAGAGGATAAGAGCTCCTACTCCCAAGCTAATGGCAAGGATAGGGGAGAGAGACCGAACCAAGAATAAACTTGCTATGACTAAAATCATTAAGATAGCACTATAAATTAAGAGTAAAACTATTGCTACTATACGATTTGAACGGTTCACCAGGTCCGTAATGTTACTCCAATTGGTTGACAGATTTTTAACGTCCTTAAAGTAATGGTGGCAAGAAAGGATGACACTGGCAAGGGTCCAGACTACAAGAAGGTAAATCATCGAAAGTATGGGCAAGCCTAAATATAGAGAAAGACCAAGTAAAGTCAGAACTGGTAAAAAGGACTGGACAGCAAATATAATCCAAAATTTCACTTTCACATAACGAGCAAAGTCAAAGGGTAAACTCTTAAGAAAATCAACATTTTCCCTCTCCAAGGATAAGGCTATTGAATGCAGGCTGGTGATATTGTTATTGACAACAGATATAAAAAGACCTATAAAAAACAAGGGTAACCAGTATGGAGGATGAATGTCTGGAACTATCTGAGAATCTCGGATTTTGGAAATCAGACCGATCATCATGAGATAAGGAAGGAAAGTACTTGTAAAAAGCACTGTAATCACGCCAGTCCCCTGTCCCAAAAGGGTGAGGTGGTAGCGTAAAACCATACGGAAAAAGCCTTTTTTAGTAGTTGAAAACCCCTCCTTACTGCGACGTTCTTTTTTGACCTTCTCCTCACTATTAAGTAGGATCACATCATAAAAACGAGGCAAAACCTTCTTTTTGGTCAGGTAAAGCAAGAAGACAGTTAGAGCAATCCAAGCAAGCAGACCTAGGATGGCTTCTATCGAAAAAGGCTCCACTGCTATTTTGTAAAAGAGATGAATAGGATAAAGAAGAGGTGGAATGTCTCTAACTTTGTCAACAATACTTCCAGAAGTCGACTGTAGAAAGAAGACAAATATTAAAGGTATGAGAACTCCTATCCCAATCATCACATTCGAAAAAATAGACTGATACTTTCTAAAAAGAGCAGTTTGAGCCAAGAAATGTACTGTCACTACCATCACTAGAGCCACAGAAACAAATAATAGAGCCAAGGACAGGAACATCAAAGGCAATCCCAGCCAAAGAGAAGGAGCTAGCCTAATGTAGAGGACTAGAAAATAAGCTAGGATTGGTACAATTCCAGGCAGAGCTGGCAAGAGGACAGACAGACCTTTGGCCATTATAATCTCTGATTCTTTAAAGGCATAGGGCCTATACGATACCAAGTCCTTACTCTCATAAAAGACATTGTAAAATGCACTTAAAGAAGTTGAAAAGGCAATCACTAGTAAAATAGCAACCATGAAACTAAAATAAATAGGCGTTTCATCAAAAGGAAAATGAATGGCTATATTACTAAACATGATGAGCATCAAGAGACTGGAAAAAATATAAGAACCTAGGACTCTAGCGGAAACATTTACTTTTTTCCCAGGATTTTTAGCTTGCTTCTTTCGTAGGTTAGCCAGATTAGCTTCTTGAGATGAATAGAGGATATTGATATCAACTAATTTTTTAATGACCTTGAGACGCATCTGAAACCTCCTCTTTTCTACCAGCAAGGCTAAGGTAGATACTTTCCAAAGACTGGTCTGGGTGGTCTTTTCTCAAGTCCTCTACCTTACCACAATAAATCAAATGCCCCTTTTTCAAAATGGCAATCCGATCACAGACTTGCTCGGCTACCTCAAGGACATGAGTTGAAAACAAGACTGTCTTGCCTTTTTGCGCATGCTCCTTCATCATTTGCTTCAAATCAAAGGCAGCTTGGGGATCCAAACCTGTCAAGGGTTCGTCCAAGACCCAAATATCGGGATCGGACAAGAGTGCTCCGATGACAAAGACTTTCTGACGCATTCCGTGAGAAAGGGTTTCAATAACCTGATAGCGGTTTTCAGCAAAATCAAAAACGTTCAATAGCCTAGCTAGACTAGCTTCCAAGTCAGAGCTAGTCAAATCATAGGATGAAGCAATCAATTCCCAAAATTCATTGGCCGTTAAGCGTAAGAATAAGTCAGGCGAGTCTGCTACGTAGCCAATCTTTCGTTTAATAGCCAAGCGATTTTCCGATAAATCCTGACCATCTACTAAAATACGACCACTGCTGGGAGAAATGATACTGACTAAAGATTTTATAGTGGTCGATTTTCCAGCCCCATTATGGCCAATCAAGCCCATAATCTCCCCATTTTCAATCTGCAAATTGAGATTGCTCAAGGCCTCTTTATCACCATACAACTTACTAACATTTTGAAATTCAATCATGAGAAATCTCCTCTCTTTATCTGTTTTATATACCATTATACTAGCACTTTGATACAAAAAAATCAACACTTTATTTTAAGTAGATACAATAGTTTCCTTCTATTCTTACGCAAACGTTTGCGTCAAGAGATACTTTATGATAGAATAAAGAACAAGATTGACAAGTAAAAGGAAAAACAATGCAAAATCAAACACTCATGCAATACTTTGAATGGTATCTGCCCCACGACGGTCAGCACTGGACACGTCTGGCTGAAGATGCTCCACACCTAGCTGATCTCGGTATCAGTCATGTCTGGATGCCACCAGCTTTCAAAGCTACCAACGAAAAAGATGTAGGCTATGGGGTCTATGACTTATTTGACCTTGGAGAGTTTAACCAAAAAGGGACTGTCCGCACCAAGTATGGTTTCAAAGAAGACTATCTTCAATCCATTCAAGCCCTAAAAGCACAGGGAATTCAACCAATGGCCGATGTAGTTCTCAACCACAAGGCTGCGGCCGATCACATGGAAGCTTTTCAGGTTATCGAAGTGGACCCTGTAGACCGTACAGTTGAACTCGGAGAACCCTTCACCATCAATGGCTGGACTAGCTTTACCTTCGATGGTCGCCAAGATACCTACAATGACTTCCACTGGCACTGGTACCACTTCACAGGCACAGACTACGATGCCAAACGCCGTAAATCTGGGATTTATCTGATTCAAGGAGACAACAAGGGCTGGGCCAACGAGGAATTGGTCGATAACGAAAACGGAAACTACGACTACCTCATGTATGCCGACCTTGATTTCAAACATCCCGAAGTCATCAAAAATATCTATGACTGGGCTGACTGGTTCATGGAAACGACTGGTGTAGCTGGTTTCCGCTTGGATGCCGTTAAGCACATTGATTCTTTCTTTATGCGCAATTTCATCCGTGATATGAAGGAAAAATACGGTGAGGATTTCTATGTTTTTGGGGAATTTTGGAACCCAGACAAGGAAGCCAACCTGGACTATCTCGAAAAAACAGAAGAACGCTTTGACCTTGTCGATGTTCGACTCCACCAGAATCTCTTTGATGCTAGCCGAGCTGGTTCCAACTATGACCTTCGTGGCATTTTCACAGATAGCTTGGTTGAACTCAAACCTGACAAGGCTGTAACCTTTGTCGATAACCACGATACCCAACGAGGTCAAGCCCTTGAATCGACTGTTGAAGAATGGTTCAAACCAGCAGCCTATGCCCTCATTCTATTACGTCAAAATGGACTGCCATGTGTCTTTTACGGAGACTACTATGGGATTTCAGGGCAGTATGCTCAAGAAGATTTCAAAGAAGTCCTTGACCGCCTCCTAGCCATCCGAAAAGATTTGGCCTATGGAGAACAAACAGACTACTTTGATGACGCAAACTGTATCGGTTGGGTACGTGCAGGTGCTGAAAATCAATCTCCAATCGCAGTCTTGATTTCAAATGACCAAGAAAACAGCAAGTCAATGTTTGTCGGTCAAGAATGGGCTAACCAAACCTTTGTAGATTTACTTGGAAACCACCAAGGTCAAGCTACAATTGATGAAGAAGGTTATGGACAATTCCCAGTCTCAGAAAGATCTGTAAGTGTCTGGGCAGCCAATACAATCTAACATACAATGATAAGCAAGCCAGGTCCAATCGGATTTGGCTTTTTAAGTATGAAAAAGACCTACCCAAATGGATAGATCTTTGTTTTCTTACAATTTACCTTCTACCGCATCCAACAATTCTTGAATTTTAGCTTGGTTGCTTCCTCCTGCCATGGCCATGTCTGGTTTACCACCACCACGTCCATCGACGATTGGTGCCAATTCTTTGACAAGGTTTCCTGCATGAAGGTCTTTTGTCTTGCTTGCTACAAGGACATTGACTTTATCACCGATAGCGGCAACTAGGACAAGAAGATCAGAGTAGTCTTTTTGTTTCCAATTGTCCGCAAAGGTACGAAGGGCACCGGCATCTGATACAGACACTTGACTAGCAATGTAACGGTGACCGTTGACTTCCTTAACATCCTTGAAAATGTCGCCTGCGGCTGCAGCTGCGGCTTTTTCTTTCAACTCAGCATTCTCTTTTTGAAGTTGACGTAGTTGTTCTTGAAGGCCTTCTACCTTGTGAGGTACTTCTTTAAGTTGAGGTGCTTTAAGAGTTGCTGCGACAGCTTTAAGAGCGTCTTCTTGTTCACGATAAGCTTCAAAGGCTTCCTTACCAGTCACTGCCAAGATACGGCGAGTTCCTGATCCGATACCTTCTTCTTTGACAATCTTGAAGAGACCAATTTCAGAAGTATTGCCAACGTGGGTACCACCACAAAGCTCGATAGAGTAGTCACCGATTGTAACAACACGGACTTCCTTACCATATTTCTCACCAAAGAGGGCCATAGCTCCCATTTCCTTGGCAGTGTCAATATCTGTTTCAACTGTCTTAACTTCAAGAGCTTCCCAAATTTTCTCGTTGACTTGCTGTTCAATCGCACGCAATTCTTCAGCAGTTACTGCTTGGAAATGCGTAAAGTCAAAGCGAAGGAATTCGACTTCGTTAAGAGAACCTGCTTGTGTAGCATGGTTTCCAAGGATATTATGAAGGGCAGCGTGAAGCAAGTGAGTCGCAGTGTGGTTTTTCATAACACGATGACGACGATTTGTATCAATTGCCAAGGTATATTCTTGGTTCAAAGCAAGTGGTGCATGGACTTCAACAGTATGAAGAGCTTGTCCGTTTGGTGCTTTTTGAACATTTGTCACAATAGCTACAACCTTACCTGACTCATCCAAGATTTGTCCATGGTCAGCTACCTGTCCACCCATTTCAGCGTAGAATGGCGTTTCCGCAAAGATAAGTGAGGCAGTTCCTTCTGACACAGCTTCTACTTCTGCATTGTCAGCCACGATAGCCACCAATTTAGAAGACAATTGGCTAGCATTGTAGTTGAAGACACTTTCTACAGTGATGTTTTGAAGGGTTTCATTTTGCATACCCATTGAGCCACCCTTGACAGCTGAGGCACGCGCGCGCTCTTGCTGTTCTTTCATGGCTGCTTCAAATCCTTCACGGTCTACAGTCATGCCAGCTTCTTCAGCGATTTCTTCAGTCAATTCAACTGGGAACCCATAAGTATCATAGAGTTTGAAGACATCTGAACCAGCAATGACAGATTGTCCTTTTTCTTTCAAGGCAGCTACGATGCCTTGGGCAAAGTGTTGACCTGAGTGAAGGGTACGAGCAAATGACTCTTCCTCGCTCTTAACGATTTTTTCGATAAAGTCACGTTTTTCAAGCACTTCTGGGTAGTAGCTTTCCATGATTTTTCCAACAGTTGGAACGAGTTTGTAAAGGAAAGGCTCGTTAATACCCAATTTTTGACCATGCATAGAAGCACGACGGAGCAAACGACGAAGAACATAACCACGACCTTCATTTCCAGGAAGGGCACCATCACCGATGGCAAATGAAAGAGAACGGATGTGGTCAGCGATGACCTTGAAGCTCATGTTGTCGCCATCTTGGTCATAAACCTTACCAGACAATTTCTCCACTTCACGGATAATCGGCATAAAGAGGTCCGTTTCAAAGTTGGTCTTAGCCCCTTGGATAACCGCCACCAAACGCTCCAAACCAGCGCCCGTATCAATGTTCTTATGTGGCAATTCCTTGTACTCGCTACGAGGAACAGCAGGGTCTGCGTTAAATTGTGACAAAACGATATTCCAGATTTCGATATAACGGTCGTTTTCGATATCTTCTGCAAGCAGGCGAAGACCGATATTTTCTGGGTCAAAAGCTTCTCCACGGTCAAAGAAAATCTCTGTATCAGGTCCAGAAGGTCCAGCACCGATTTCCCAGAAATTGTCCTCAATTGGAATCAAGTGACTTGGATCCACTCCCACTTCAATCCAGCGGTTGTAAGAATCTTTATCGTCTGGATAGTAGGTCATGTAAAGTTTCTCAGCTGGGAAATCAAACCATTCAGGGCTTGTCAAAAGCTCATAAGCCCAAGTAATGGCTTCGTCACGGAAGTAATCCCCGATAGAGAAGTTCCCCAACATTTCAAACATGGTATGGTGGCGAGCCGTTTTTCCGACATTTTCGATGTCGTTGGTACGGATAGCTTTTTGGGCATTAGTAATACGTGGATTTTCAGGAATAATAGTCCCGTCAAAGTATTTCTTAAGGGTTGCTACCCCAGAGTTGATCCACAAAAGAGTTGGATCATTTACAGGAACCAAACTCACTGATGGTTCTACTGAGTGACCTTTAGTCGCCCAGAAATCAAGCCACATTTGGCGTACTTGTGCACTAGATAGTTGTTTCATATTGTCTCCTTATTTACTTCTTTAATGTGATTGGCTTTCCAGCATTTCCACATAGTCAATCGCGACACATAGGGAAATGACTAGGTCTGCATAAGCGTCCTCAAGGACTGTTACGTTATAAGTAGAGGTCAGATGGAAGAGTTCTTTCCTGATTTCCGCAATCAACTGATCGCGATCATCCAGTAGTTTGAAATTCAAATCCCAGATATTGCCCTCGATACGAAGCCCCAGATTATCAAACTCATACTTATCTCGCCAGAAGGTCAACTTCTTACGAATTACAAAACTCGATCCGTCCTGAAGCTGAATCTCAAAACGAGGAAGTAGAGTCCAAATCTCTTTACTAATCTCACTGACTTGGTTACCAAATGCATCATAGATAGTAAAGGTTTTGGGAATTTTAAAAAATGATCCCTCCACCTGATAGGCGATTTCTCCCCTGTCATCCTTGATAGCGAAGCGTTCGCCTCCAAGACGAAACTTTTGTTTGACAAGAAATGTTTTCATCAACACCTCCAAAAACCAAAAGACAAGCTCATATCACGAAGGGCGAAAAACCGCGGTACCACCTTCATTCAATGAACTTGTCATTCTCTTATTCTTATGCAATTGTTAAATTGAGTAGCATGACTTTCTAGCTTAGATGGCTCGCAGCACCGCCATTTCTCTGGACTAAGACAACTGAAAATCAATTCTCAACTTTCTTATTATAACGTTTTTTTAAGCTTGCGTCAACTGGAAATGATCTTATGAGATAGACACTGTCACTAAAGTTTTATTTTCCCAAAAAGTTTGCTACCATCTCATTCACTATACATATTTTACTATAACATTTCTGTTCGTAAAGCCACGATTTCTCTATTCCTTCCTCTGACGATTCTGATTTCCAGCATCAGGCTTAGAATGGCTATTATTTTCACGGTTATCTGGCGCCAAATCTCATATATCCGATATACCTGTCATACTCAAAATAGCTCTCTAAACCCAAGGAACTATTTATGGTATAATGTAACAGTTCTAGCACCTTGTATTTTTTCAACTTTCAATAGCTTAATGGGGGTTTGGTTCATTTCATAGTGTTTTGCACTACGCCCTTCTGGCAACTCAGCCTGTATTTTTCTTCTAAAAACTGAAACAGGATAGCAAATATCAGTGTTCTTAGCCTTCTTATCATATTTATCAAACAAAAAATAAAATTCTTTATCTCTATGTTGAAAATGCAATAAATACTTTGCTTTAATCTTAGACCCAATTTTGTTTGGGTCAAAATAATACAATCCCTTTAAATTAACACTTATATTTTCTAGCATCGTATAAATTAAATTCAGAGAAGTTGCCCTAGATAAAAATGCAGCCTTGTGCTGAGATGTATCTTTATCTAAATCATAAAAAGTGATATGATTTCCCAAAATTTGGTTATATATCTTCTGAGCCCCATTACCATTGAAGCACTTAACTTTATCTATTCCTTTTAGTTTGTGCAAACCTATAAGATGATGAAAATTTGGTTCCGTGAAGCTTAATTCAATATATTTTTCTATAGTTTGTTTGGAGACAGTCTGAGTAATAGTAAATTTGTATTGAGTATCCATCAACGTTCTATAACTAAGAATTAAATTTCTTAACATACTGTACCTTTTCTCAAAAAAATAAAGAGGCTATTTACACCTCTTCCTACGATATATTTATTCACCTGCTTGCGGAAAATATATAAAACCCAAATAAGCCTATCTACAAACTACTGACCAAAGCAGACCGACCAGTAATTCCTTGGCTACGCTAAAAGCGATAGTTTTGTTCTACAGTTTTTATTATATTAGATTCTTAACAATATGTCAAGTAAAATCAAAAAGCTGCTTATTATAGTGGATTGAAATAAGATATGAACAGAGAGCTTAGGAAAGTCAAGTTAATTTCTAGAAATGTTTTAGAATCCATAACGTACTATTTTAGATTCAATCTACTATAGTTTTTTGTATTTTTTAAAAAGAAAAACGAACCAGCTTGACTGATTCGTTTTCATCCGTTTAACTCCTACTTCCGATACATTTTAAACTGTAGGAAAAGGTCGCTATATTTCCCTGTCCATTTATGGTCAAATTTCTCATAAACTTCTAGGTGTTTCATGGTTTCAGCATCTGGATAGAAGGCCTTATCTTCTTTTGTTTCTTCTGGGAGCAATTCCTTAGCTGGTAGGTTTGGTGTTGAATAGCCGACATACTCCGCATTTTTGAGAGCATTTTCGGGTTTCAACATAAAATTGATAAAGGCATAGGCTGCATCTTGGTTTTTGACTGTTTTGGGAATGACCATATTGTCAAACCAAAGGTTGCTGGCCTCAGTAGGTACCACATAGCGTAGATTTTCGTTTTTTTCTAGCATTTGGCTGGCTTCACCAGAGAAGGTCACGCCGATAGCAGCGTTGTTCTGAATCATGTAGCCCTTCATCTCGTCCGCGACGATAGCCTTGATATTTGGAGTCAATTTATAAAGTTTGTCCACTGTCTCTTCCAACTGCTGCGGATTCTTGGAGTTGAGGCTGTAGCCAAGGGAATTGAGCCCCAGTCCCAGCACCTCACGCGCCCCATCAAAGAGCATGATAGAGTTCTTATACTCTGGTTTCCAAAGGTCATCCCAATGCTCAGGCGCTTCATCTACCATAGTTTCATTGTAGACAATTCCCAAGGTTCCCCAGAAGTAAGGGATGGAGAATTTATTGCCTGGGTCAAAGGACTGGTTGAGGAACTCTGGTCCGATATTTTCAAGACCTTCAATCTTTGAATAATCAAGCGGTACCAAGAGGTCTTCGTCCTTCATCTTGTTAATCATGTATTCACTTGGGATGGCAATATCGTAGGTCGTTCCACCCTGCTTGATCTTGGTATACATGGCTTCGTTGGAGTCAAAGGTCTCATACTGGACTTGTATTCCTGTTTCTTCTGTGAATTGCTCCAAGAGTTCTGGATCGATATAGTCCCCCCAGTTGTAGATAACCAGTTTTTGGCTATCTCGGCTATTGATTTTACTATCTAAATGAGTCGCAATTCCCCACAAGACCAGGATAATCGCTGCAATTCCTGCTAAAAATGAATAGAGTTTTTTCATGCTTGCTCCTCCTTCTCACGTGAGATAAAGTAATAGCCAACCACTAGGATAATACTAAAGAGAAAGACAAGGGCAGACAGGGCATTGATTTCTAGGGAAATCCCCTTACGAGCACGAGAGTAAATCTCGACTGACAAGGTTGAGAAGCCATTTCCCGTTACAAAGAAGGTCACGGCAAAGTCATCTAGCGAATAGGTGAAGGCCATGAAGTAACCTGCAATGATAGACGGAGTTAGGTAAGGAAGCATGATTTCCTTGAACATCTGAAATTGACTAGCTCCCAAGTCATAGGCCGCATGAATCATGTCACCGTTCATTTCCTTGAGTCGAGGCAAGACCATCAAGACCACGATAGGAATCGAGAAGGCCACGTGACTAGATAGAACAGTCAAAAATCCAAGTGAAAACTTGAGTTGGGTAAAGAGAATCAAGAAGCTGGCACCAATCATAACGTCAGGCGCAACCATGAGGATATTATTGAGTGAAAGAAAGGCTTCTTGGTATTTCTTACGAGATTGGTAAATATAAATGGCACCAAAAGTCCCGATGATGGTCGCAATCAAGGCTGACAGAAAGGCCAAGAAAAAAGTCTGAGTCACAATCAACATGAGGCGACCATCGCCAAACATAGTTTTAAAATGGCTCAAGCTAAAGCCTGTGAAGCTATTCATGTCGTTGCCTGCGTTAAAGGCGTAGCCAATCAAGTAAAAGATTGGCAAGTAGAGGACAAGAAAGACCAGTCCCAGATAAAGGTTGGCAAATTTTTTCATCGCTCTCTCCTTTCCTTGGTCACCCACATGGTGATGAACATGGTCAGGATAAGAATCACACCGATGGTAGAACCCATACCGTAGTTGTCATTGGTCAGGAAGTTTTGCTCAATGGCTGTTCCCAGCGTGATAACGCGGTTCCCACCAATCAAACGGGTCAGCATGAAGAGACTCAAGCTAGGGATAAACACCGACTGAACCCCACTTCGCACACCATTCATCGATAAAGGGAAGATGACATGACGGAAGGTCTCCCACTTGGTCGCACCTAAGTCGTAGCTGGCATTGATGAAGTTGTTATCCATATCGTCCAAGACATTGAAAATCGGCAAAATCATAAAGGGAAGCTCAATGTAGCTTGCGACAAAGATAAAGGAGAAATCGGTAAAGAGCAACTGCTGCGAACCGATTCCGATAAATTCCAAGAATTGGTTAATAGAGCCATTCTGACCAAAAATCCCGATAAAGGCATAGGCCTTGAGGAGCAGATTGATCCATGTTGGCAGAATAATCAGCATGAGCCAGAGTTGACGGTGCTTGAGACGGGTCAAAAAGAGGGCTGTCGGATAGCTGATAAGGAGGGTGACCAAGGTCACAATTCCTGCATAAAGTACTGAGTTGAAACTCATTTTGAGATAGGTCAAGTTTTGTGACGCAAAGTAAGATTTGTAATTTTCTAAACTGAACTGACCTTCGATATTGAAAAAGGATTGACCGAAAATTAAGACCAAGGGTGCGAGAACAAAGAGGGCAATCCAAAGCATGTAGGGCACTACAAAGAGTTTAGAGCTTGTTTTCTTCATCTCTTTCCTCCTCGATTGCATTGATCAGACCTGCTTCTTGCTCTTCGATTTCCACGTATTCTTCGATACGAGCATCGAACTCTTCTTCGGTTTCGTTAAGACGCATGATGTGGATATCTTCTGGTTCAAAGTCCAGACCGATTTCCTCGCCAACGATGGCCTTACGAGTTGAGTGAATCATCCATTCATTTCCAAGTTCGTCATAGGCGATAATCTCGTAGTGAACCCCACGGAAAAGCTGGGTATCGACCTTAACTTGGAGCTTGCCTTCTTCAGGAAGGGTAATGCGCAAGTCTTCTGGACGAATGACAACCTCAACAGGCTCATTTGGCTTCATCCCCCCATCAACTGCTTCAAAGCGTTTGCCGTTAAACTCAACCAAGTAGTCCTCAATCATGGTACCTGGCAAGATATTTGACTCACCGATAAAGGTGGCAACAAAGTGGTTGATCGGCTCATCGTAGATGTCCACAGGTGTTCCTGATTGGACAATCTCGCCATCATTCATAACGAAAATCCAGTCACTCATGGCAAGGGCTTCTTCCTGATCGTGAGTGACAAAGACAAAGGTAATGCCCAATCGTTGTTGCAGTTCACGCAGTTCGTACTGCATGTCTGTTCGCAATTTCAAGTCCAGCGCTGACAAAGGCTCGTCCAGCAAAACCACACGAGGTTGATTGATGATGGCACGGGCAATGGCCACACGCTGGCGTTGTCCTCCAGAAAGTTTGCGGATGGAACGTTTTTCATAACCTTCCAACTGAACCATCTTGAGAACTTCTGCTACACGCTGCTCGATTTCTTTCTTGTCAATTTTACGCAAGCGGAGTGGAAAGGCAACATTTTCAAACACATTCATATGTGGAAACAAGGCATAAGATTGGAAGACCGTATGGACGTCTCGCTTGTTGGTTGGGATGTCATTGATACGAACACCGTCTAGCATGATATCTCCTGTCGTCGCATCCAGTAAACCTGCAATAATGTTCAGGATAGTTGATTTCCCTGAACCAGATGCGCCTAGAAGGGTGTAAAATTTTCCTTCTTCCAACTCAAAGTTGATGTCTTTGAGAACCTTGGTGTTGCTGTCTTCAAAAACTTTAGAGACGTTTTTGAATTCGATAATTGGTTTTTTCAATTGGCATAAATTCCTTCTTTTTCATATATTAACAGATCAGGGCTCTGTCAGGCCGCCACTACCTCTTGCAGGGAGTAAAACCACCTGCATACATCTTCGCTACCGATAGGCTTTCACCCCCTTTCCATGACATAGCAGCAGCTTTTCAACTACAGCTTCCTACTTGCTTTCACCCAAGATACGGACTTCTCTCTCAAGCGTAATACCTGAGTGTTCCTTGACTTTTTCAATCACAGACTCAATCAAGTCCTCGTAGTCTTTGGCCGTTCCGTCTGCAACATTGATCATAAACCCTGCGTGCTTTTCAGACACTTCTACGCCACCGATACGATAGCCTTTCAAGCCAGCTTCTGAAATTAACTGACCTGCAAAATGGCCTACTGGACGTTTAAAGACCGAACCACAAGATGGGGATTCTAAAGGTTGCTTGAGTTCACGTAGGTGCGTCAAGCGGTCCATTTCTTGCTTGATAACCTGATGGGTTCCTGGAGCAAGGGCAAATTTGGCTGACAAGACAACTGCACCAGACTCCTGAATGGCTGAATGGCGGTAACCAAAAGCCAAATCCTTGACAGACAGGGTTTCGATTTCTCCATCCTTAGTCAAGATCTTACAAGACTGCAAGATGTGGGCAATCTCACCACCATAGGCACCCGCATTCATAAAGACAGCACCACCGACGCTGCCAGGAATGCCACAAGCAAACTCAAAACCAGTCAAACTATGACGAAGGGCAATGCGAGTTGTTTCAATCAAATTAGCTCCTGCTTCTGCTTCAATAGTATAGCCATCAACGGAAACGTTATTGAGCTTGTCACACAAGATGACAAATCCACGAATCCCGCCATCACGAACGATGATATTACTGGCATTGCCAAGAACCATCCAAGGGATATTTTCTTGGTTGGCAAATTTCACAACACGAGCCAACTCAAAACGATTTCGTGGAAAAACCAGATAATCAGCCTCTCCACCTACTTTTGTATAACTATAGCTATGCAAGGGTTCCTTAAAACGGATATCAATTCCTTCTAAGATTTCAAGCATTTTTTCTCTTACAGACATGTCACTCTTCCTTTTACAAAATTCATCCCATTATACCATTTTTAGAGACATTTGACGACCATAAAAAGACCTTGTTTGGATTTTGCATAAGAAAAAGAGGTCTCCCCCTTTTTTCTTATGATTTTTTGCAAAAGATTGCCTTGGTTCCATAGGCAACTAGGATCAGTTCAACTAGTAGAATAACTTCAACCAAGACTGGACTTGTCAACCAACCTACTTGGACTAGAGATGGTGCCAGGTCAAAGAAGGCATGTAGGCCATAAGCTGCTAGGAGATAAGTCCATTTCTTCTGGCGAACAGCTTGGTAAACCCAAACTGTCAACAACAATTGTAATCCTAGAGCCAAAACCCGTTCAAAACCAAGTAAATAGATCTGCCAGACAGATAGTGACTGGATGGTTTTCAACATATTTTCAGACAGCAATTTCATAATCTGTGGATCCTGCGTTTGAACTGCTGAAAGCACGAAGTAGAGATTGAGCAAACTGGTGATACCGAGGAAAATCAACTCCAAGCCACCATGCCCCAGTCCATAGGCCAAGGCATCTGCCTTTTCCAAACTTCTCTTTTTCTCCAACCATTTGAAGAAAACAAGGCGAGCTGTTTCCTCAAAAAATGCAGCCATAGCTAGGCCATAGATAATATAGACAAGCGGATGGTCTTGCAAGAGGGCAATACTGCCGTCTTTTTGAGGATGCAAAACCAAGATATGCACCAGTTTTTCCAAAATCTGTGAAGAGACACAGAAAGCGACAGCCCCCAAGCCCAAGACAGCTAGATTGATCTGGTATTTCTTTTTGGCATACCAAACGCTCCCTAGCAAGAAAGCTAGCAACAGCACCATGGTAATGATAATATGAATGGTCATTTTCTTCTCCTATTCCGCCTTTTCAATATCTTTTTTCATCTCGTCAACATTGAACTTAGCAAACAAGTATTGACGATCTTGGACTGGAAAACGTTGATCCAACTGATCAACTGCTCCCACCTCGATAATGCCTTCCTTGATAACAAAGTCCATGACATGCCCACCAAAGGTCAAATCATCTGAGATGAAGTGGAGATGATAGCCTGCTACACTAACCCCATGGAAAATCTCTGGGGTCCAGAAACCAACGATGGTCCCTGCGACATTGCCGCGACTATATTCAGGCTGATGGGTTGCGACCTCAGCAAACTTGGTATCTGGTGTCGACTTGGGAATCATGCGCACATGCATATGTGAAAATTCCCCACGAATCTTGATCGAGCGGAAAAGATTTTCCCCATCATAATAAGACTCGATTCGTTCTTCCAATTCCTTATCTGTCATCTCAAAGCGCTGGCGGAAAATGACTTCTGCCTGATGTGGTACTACTGCTGCGTAAGGAATAAGAGCCTCTGGTGACACTTCCACAATTTCTGGTTGCTCTCCTGAGCCTTTGGCTTGATAAGCCTTGCCATCCAAGACAATCAATTCTCCATCAATAGAATCCAAGGTTCCCAAACCAAGGTCACCATGCTCTAGCAATTCTCCTACTGTCATGGTACCACCATAAAGACCAGCCATCAAGGCTCCAAGGGTATTGTATTGAAATAATTTCACTGGTTCCTGCACGTTCTTATCCATTCTCTTTCTTGTCAGTTATACTCAATGAAAATCAAAGAGCAAACTAGGAAGCGAGCCGCAGATTGCTCAAAGCACTGCTTTGAGGTTGTAGATAAGACTGACGAAGTCAGCTCAAAACACTGTTTTGAGGTTGTGGATAGAACTGACGAAGTCAGTAACCATATCTACGGCAAGGCGAAGCTAACGTAGTTTGAAGAGATTTTCGAAGAGTATTATTCTATAAATGTTACTCCTAAGTATACCACATTTACCCCTAGATGTGAACGTGAGAAATACCCTAGACATTGCCAAGAAGGAAAAAAAAGGGTACAATGTAACAAAATCAAGGGAGGTCTGGAATGAAGAAACAAAGCAAGTACCAAGAAGTCGTTTCCTATCTAAAAAATGGCATCGAGTCTGGACGTTTTCCGACGGGAAGCCGCCTGCCTTCTATCCGTCAACTAAGCCTTGACTTTCACTGTAGCAAGGACACTATTCAACGCGCCCTACTGGAATTACGGCACGAACAATACCTCTATGCCAAGCCCCAGAGTGGCTACTATGTCTTAGAACAAGGAAACCACCAGGACCTAGAAATTGAGGTTACGGACGAACATGCCAGCGCCTATGACGATTTCCGACTCTGTGTCAATGAAACCTTGATTGGCCGAGAAAACTACCTCTTCAACTACTATGACAACCAAGAAGGATTAGAAGACTTAAGACAATCCATTCATAAACTCCTCTTTGACCAAGCCCTCTACTGCAAGGCTGACCAACTGGTACTGACTTCTGGGACCCAACAAGCCCTTTTCATCCTCTCTCAAATTTCCTTTCCTAGCCAAGCCAAGGAAATCTTGGTGGAACAGCCGACCTACCATCGAATGAATCGCCTCTTGATTGCTCAGGGATTGGACTATCAAACGATTGAACGAGGCATTGATGGAATTGACTTGGAGGAACTGGAAGTCCATTTCAAGACAGGAAAGATCAAGTTTTTCTATACCATTCCTCGTTTTCACTATCCTCTGGGGCATTCCTATTCTGAACAGGACAAAGGGGCTATTCTTGACTTAGCTTCCAAGTATGGTGTCTATATCGTAGAGGACGACTATCTGGGGGATTTGGACTCTAAAAAGGGTCAGACCTTCCACTATCTGGATACAGAGGAGCGGGTCATTTACATCAAGTCCTTCTCAACCAGCCTCTTTCCAGCCCTGCGGATAACGGCACTCATTCTTCCAAATACTATCAAGGAAGCCTTTGTGGCCTACAAAAATATCCTAGACTACGACAGCAATCTCATCATGCAAAAGGCCCTGTCACTCTATATCGACAGTCAATTATTTGAGAAAAACCGTTTAGCTCGCTTGGCCAATCAGGATGCTTACCAAAAACAAATCGAGGAAAGGTTAACTAAAACACCTTGTCCTCTTCCTCACTTTCCTCTTCACGATGGTGTATTGCTTGATCTAAGACAGTATCCTAAAATTGCCAGCCTCAAACATAGCCAACTAGATTTAGACTTCTTTGAAGAGGCTTACTTGGGTACCTGCCCTTACCAATTTGCCAAGGTGTCCTTAGACAATCTGGAAAATGTTTTAAACTATTTAAAAGCAGAATTGGAATAACCTCCAACTCTGCTTTTTCTTATTCTTCAACTTCTGTTAGGCTTGCTGCTTTTTCAAGATAGCTTTGGTAGGTGCCTTCATCCTTGAGTTTTTGGATAACCTTGTCCACCACTTCTTTCAAATCAGCATTATTTTTTCTAAGGGCAACTGCATTGGCTTCGCCGTCCTTCATCTTCAAGCTGACAGTTGCGACAGCTAGGTCTGCATTTTTAGCAGCATAACTAAGGGCAACAGGCTCATCCATATGAACAGCATCTACTTTTCCAGCCTGCAATTCATTGACTGCTTCCCCCATATTGATTAGGGAAGTTAATTGAGCTTTTGGCAATTGCTCCTTGACCATTGATTCTGGAACAGTCCCTTTTTGGGCTGCAATATTAGCACTTTCCAGGCTAGTCAAATCCTTGTATTTTTCTACATCAGCCTTACGAACCAAGAAACTAATCTTGTTTTCATAGTAAGGGATTGAAAAGTCAAAGACTTCTTTTCTCTCGTCAGTAGCGCTAATTCCCGCAACTGCTAGGTCAGCCTTACCAGTTTGTAGACTGGTTAAAACATTGTCAAAACTCATGCTTGAGATTTCCAACTTCACCCCAAGTTCATCAGCGATAGCTTGGGCCATATCAATATCCGCACCGACTACCTGATTTTTCCCGTCAACTAAAGACTGGAATTCAAAGGGTGCATAGTCAGGACTAGTCGCCACAACTAATTTCCCCTTTTGCTTAATGGCTTCAACAGCTGACTGAGAACCATTAGAACCTGACTGGCAAGCTACTAAGAAGAAACTTGCAAGAAAACTACATAAAACAAATATCCATTTTTTTGATTTCATAAATAAACAACCTCTCTGTTGATTTTGTATAATTATAACGCTATTCAAGCTACTTGTCAAGCACTTTTTCGAATTTTTATCTTAAAAATATTTTTTTCATTCAAGAAAAGGAGCTATCTGTTGATTTTAAGCTCCTTTTTATACATAATGAACCTATTTTATAGTTCGACAATCTTACCTGTTTCAAAGTAAACAACCCATTCACAGATATTCTTGGCATAGTCTCCAATGCGTTCCAAGAAGGCAATCACTTGGAAATAATCACGACCTGTAACAATGGCATCAGGATTTTTCTTGATTTCTTCTGTAGCCAAGTCACGAATGCTATCAAAGTAATGGTTGATTTTTTCGTCCATAGCTGCTACTTCATAGGCATGGTCTACTGAGCCATTCAGATAGAGTTCAAGGGCTGCTTCAACGAAATTCTTGACATCGCGACCCATTCTCTTGATTTCTTCTTCAACAGCTGGGATGCGTTGCTCCCCTTTCATACGAATTGCCGCTTTAGCAATAGAAACGGCATGGTCACCCATACGTTCCAAGTCAGATACAGCCTTCAATACTGTCAAAACAGTACGCAAGTCCTGAGAAACGGGTTGTTGGAGGGCAATCATTTCAAATGATTTCTTCTCCAATTTCACTTCGTATTCGTTTACTTCTGCATCGTCTTCGATGACTTCCTTGGCCAAATCACGGTCATGCGTAACAAAGGCACGCACTGTACGATTGATTTGGGATAGCACTTCTTGTCCCATAGCATAGAACTGGTTGTGCAATTTCTCCAAATCTTCTTCAAATTGAGAACGTAACATCATTTATCTCCTTATCCAAATTTTCCTGAAATATAATCTTCTGTTTCCTTGTGTTGTGGGTTGAGGAACATCTTCTTGGTATCGTTAAACTCAATCAAATCTCCATCTAGGAAAAATCCTGTCTTGTCAGAGATACGAGAGGCTTGTTGCATGGAACGCGTAACCAAGAGCATGGTGTATTTATCTTTTAGACCATACAAGGTTTCCTCAATCTTACCGGCCGAGATAGGGTCCAAGGCTGAAGTCGGTTCATCCAAGAGAATGATTTTAGGACTGGTTGCCAAGACACGGGCAACACAGACACGTTGCTGTTGTCCGCCTGAAAGCCCGATAGCTGAATCATGTAGGCGATCCTTGACCTCATCCCAGATAGAAGCTCGTTGTAGGGCTTTTTCTACCGCTTCATCCAGAACATGCTTATCCTTCACTCCATTGATACGAAGCCCGTAAACAACATTTTCGTAGATAGACATAGGGAAAGGGTTTGGTTGTTGGAAAACCATACCGATTTCCTTACGCAATTCAACTGTATCTGTACGCGGACTGTAGATGTTGTGGCCGTTGTAAACCACCGAACCAGTTGTGGTCACCTCTGGATTAAGATCCCCCATACGGTTGATAGCCTTGAGAAGGGTTGACTTCCCTGATCCAGAGGGACCGATCAAGGCTGTAATTTCCTTAGGTTGGAAAGATAAGGAAACACTATTCAAGGCCTTTTTTTGATTGTAGTAAATGGACAGGTCTGACACCTGTAAAATCGCTTCAGTCATACTGTTTCCTTTCTATCCAAAGTGTCCTGTTACGTAGTCATTGGTTGACTGTAGTTTGGCATTTTGGAAAATATTAGAGGTCTTATCGTACTCGATCAAGTCACCCAAGTAGAAAAATCCTGTGTAGTCACTAGCACGCGCAGCCTGCTGCATACTGTGGGTCACGATGATGATGGTAAAGTCCTTCTTCAATTCCAGCATGGTTTCTTCCAGCTGGGCTGTCGCAATCGGATCCAAAGCAGACGCAGGCTCATCCATCAAGAGGATATCTGGTTTAACAGAAATAGCACGAGCGATACAGAGACGTTGTTGCTGACCACCTGATAGGGTCAAGGCTGACTTGTGCAAATCGTCTTTGACTTGGTCCCAAAGGGCAGCCTGACGAAGAGAGGTTTCTACAATTTCATCCAAGACTTGCTTGTCCTTAACTCCTGAACGTTCATGGGCAAAAGTGATATTGCGGTAAATAGACTTGGCAAAGGGATTTGGGCGTTGGAAAACCATTCCGATGTGCTTACGCATCTCATAGACATTGATTTCTGGGCGGTTGACATCAATCCCTTGGTAGAGAATTTGACCTGTGACCTTGGCAATATCAATGGTATCATTCATCCGGTTGAGACTGCGAAGGTAGGTTGATTTTCCTGATCCAGAAGGACCAATCAAGGCTGTAATTTTATTTTTTTCAAATTGCATATCGATGCCCTTGATAGATTCTTTTTTACCGTAGTAAACATGTAAATCCTTGGTAGAGAGGGCCACTTTCTCTTCAGGAAAGGTGATGATATGCTTTTCATCCCAATTATATTTTGACATGGCTTCTCCTTTAGGCAGCGGTTAATTTCTTATGTAGATAGCTTCCGAGTTTGCGGGCTCCAAAGTTAAAGATGAGGATAAAGATGAGGAGCACGGCAGCAGAACCTGCTGACACAATGGTCCCATCAGGAATAGTTCCTTCGCTATTGACTTTCCAGATGTGGACAGCCAAGGTTTCTGCTTGACGGAAGATAGAGATTGGGCTCGTCACACTGAGAATATTCCAGTTAGACCAGTCAAGGGCTGGAGCAGATTGTCCTGCTGTATAGATAAGAGCTGCTGCCTCACCAAAAATACGACCAGAGGCCAAGACGACCCCAGTGACAATACCTGGAAGAGCTTCTGGAATGACCACATGGACCACAGTCTCCCAACGAGAAATCCCAAGAGCCAAACCAGCCTCACGCTGCGTATGGTGAACGTGTTTCAAACTATCCTCAACATTACGAGTCATCTGAGGTAGGTTAAAGACTGTCAAGGCCAAGGCTCCTGAAATGATTGAAAATCCATACTCAAACTGAACTACAAAAATCAAGTAACCAAAGAGACCTACAACCACTGATGGCAGTGAAGACAAGATTTCAATACAGGTTCTGACAAAATTGGTCACAGGACCTTTTTTGGCATATTCAGCTAGGAAAATCCCAGCCCCCATAGACAAGGGCACAGAGATAATCAAGGTAATAACCAATAGGAAGAAGGAATTATAAAGCTGAATTCCAATCCCTCCACCTGCTTGGTAAGATGATGATTTGCCAGTCAAGAAAGACCAAGAGATGTGGGGCAAACCACGAACCAAGATATAAAGAATCAAGGATGCCAAGATGGCAACGATGATTCCTGCAATCGAGTAGAGGACAGCTGTTGCAATTTTATCTAATTTCTTAGCGTGCATAGTTTTTCTTTCCTCTTTCTTTCGTAATCAATTTAATCACACTGTTGAAGGCCAAACTCATCAAAAGCAAGACTAAGGCCAGTGACCAGAGAACGTTATTATCGACAGTTCCCATAACAGTATTTCCGATACCCATGGTCAAAACAGAGGTCAAGGTCGCAGCAGGTGTTGTCAATGAAGTTGGGACAACGGCTGAGTTTCCGACCACCATCTGAATGGCCAAGGCCTCACCAAAGGCACGGGCCATCCCAAAGACCACTGCGGTGAAAATTCCTGAACGCGCTGCCTTCAAGGTCACGCGCCAGATGGTTTGCCAGCGAGTGGCTCCCATGGCTAAACTAGCCTCGCGGTAGTGACGAGGCACCGCACGCAAGCTATCAGTTGTCATAAAGGTTACCGTTGGTAAAATCATGACAAAGAGAACGAAAATCCCTGACAAAATCCCAAAACCAGTTCCACCAAAGACACTGCGGACAAAGGGAACTACGACCTGCAAACCAATAAATCCATACACAACTGAAGGAATCCCGACCAGCAATTCAATGGCTGGTTGCAAGATTCTAGCACCTTTTGGTGAGACTTCGGTCATAAAGACTGCCGCACCAATGGCAAAAGGAGTCGCGATAAGGGCTGACAGGATTGTGACAATAAAGGAACCCAAAATCATAGGAAGGGCACCAAATTGTTTACCTGAAGGATTCCAAGTTTGGCCAAAGAGGAAATCAAAGATATTGACTCCATTGACAAAGAAGGTCGACAAGCCTTTTTGGGCTACGAAGATTAAAATCATAGCCACAATGATGACAATCAAAGACAGACAGGCAAAGGTCAAGCCTTTTCCTAATTTCTCTAAACGAGAGTTCTTTGAGGGAGAAAGTAATTTTTTAGCTAATTCTTCTTGATTCATTATTGACTCCCTTCTAGTGCTGTCACCGTTCCGACAGCATCTTTTTCAACCTTCATTTCCTTGACAGAAATATAGCCCATCCCCTTAACGATTCCGCTTTGCGCTTCATCTGAGAGGACAAAGTTGAGAAACTCTGCCACCAATTCATTTGGTTGACCTAGGGTGTACATGTGTTCATAAGACCACAAAGGCCAGTTATTGGTTGTTACATTTTCTGCAATCGGCTCATAGCCGTTCAATTTCATGCGTTTAACTGAGTCATCCACATAGGCAAAAGCTAGGTAAGAAATGGCTCCTGGTGTCTGGGAAACAATGTTTTTGACCATCCCATTTGAATCCTGTTCTTGACTCTGAATGGCAGAGTGGCCATCCATAACCACACTATCAAAGGTTGCACGCGAACCAGAACTTGCTGCACGGTTGATAATAGAGATGGCTAGGTCTTTCCCTCCAACCTCTTTCCAGTTGGTTACTTGGCCTGTGAAGATGCTACGGAGTTGTTCAGTTGTCAGATTTTCAACATTAACCTCCTTGTTTACAATCACCGCCAAGCCTGCTACAGCTACCTTATGGTCCACTAGAGCGGATGCGTTGATACCGTCTTTTTCCTCGGCAAATACGTCTGAATTTCCTACATCAACGGCTCCAGATTGAACCTGAGACAAACCTGTACCAGATCCTCCACCTTGGACGTTGACTGTTTTTCCAACGTGCATAGAGCCAAATTCATCTGCTGCTGCCTCGACCAAAGGCTGAAGAGCCGTTGAACCAACAGCTGTCATGGATTCCCCACGATCAATCCAGCTAGCACATCCCGCCAAAGAACCTGCCAGCAAAAGAGCCGCAAGGGATAGAGCGAGTTTTTTCCTTTTTTTCACTGTTTTTCTCCTTGAAAATAATGGTGAATGCTGTGAATTTTTTCAACTATTTATTTATGTTTTTCTTTTGATAATTGGGAGCCAACTGAAGTTCTTATACTCAATGAAAATCAAAGAGCAAACTAGGAAACTAGCCGCAGGCTGTACTTGAGTACGGCAAGGCGACGTTGACGCGGTTTGAATTTGATTTTCGAAGAGTATTAGCTTGGTTTAACTAGAAATTTGCTTAGTTGCCTTGCCCACCAATTTTGACTTAAAATGAAAGACAATTTGAAAAAAATCCATACTTCCACTATAACATAGACAAGCTACTTTGACTAGCATTTTCACTTGAATCTGAGGCCTTTAGGAAAATAATTTTTCAAAACATTTCCAGTCACTTTAGCAAAGCCCAAACCATTGCCCTGAACCAAAACTTGGTACCAACCATTTGGCAGACTTTCCGCCAGCTGAACGGTTTCTCCAGCGACATACTTTACAAACGCTTCTTGGTCAATTGTAACCGACTGCTTGACCTGACTCGGTTTCAAGGCTAGTCCAAGAGCGAAACTTGGTTCAAAGCGTTTCTTCTTAAAGGTACCCAGATGCAGGCCATTCCGAGCTATCTTGAGTTTCCCTAAATCTGGTAAAAGTTCCGGCAAGAGATAAAGCTGGTCTCCAAAAGTCTGCAAGATTCCCGGTAGATTAACTTTCAAGTGGTTTTGGGCAAATTCCTGCCACAAGGCAACTTGTTCTCGGCTGAGATTGCTCTTACTTGCCTTAAATTTAGGGGCTGAATTTTCACCCTTAAACTGTAGATGGGCTACAAACTGCCCTTCTCCCTTAAAATGATGAGGATACATCCGAGCTGTTTCTGGCAGGTCAATGCCAGCTACCATTCCATTGATATGTTCAACTGGCAACAAATCAAAATCATACTCCTCCAGTAGCCAACTGACAATCTCTTCGTTTTCCTCAGGTGCCCAGGTGCAGGTCGAATAAACCAGACGACCGCCTTCTGCTAGCATGGTCACCGCATCCTCCAGAATTTCTCTTTGCAAGCTAGCACATTGACTCGGATAATCTAAGCTCCAATAGTCCATAGCATCTGGTTGCTTACGAAACATCCCTTCACCAGAGCAAGGGGCATCAAGGACAATGAGGTCAAAATAGCCTTTAAAGACCTTGGCCAAGCGGTCTGCAGATTCATTGGTCACCACAACATTTGTCGCTCCAAAGCGCTCCATGTTTTCTACTAAAATCTTAGCCCGTTTGCTTGAAATTTCATTGGAAACCAGGATACCTTCACCTGCTAGATAGGCTGCCAGCTGAGTTGATTTACCACCCGGTGCAGCAGCCAGATCCAAGACCTTCATTCCAGGACTGGGTTGGGCGACCTGAGCCACCATCTGGGCAGCGGGTTCTTGCGAATAAACCAAACCAGTAGCATGCTCAGGTGATTTTCCTGAAACCTTCCCATAATGGCCCCAAGGGGTTTGAGGAATGGCATCAGGAAAGGAAACTGGCGCTTCTTTTAAGGGATTGACCCGAAAGGCCGAAACCGCTTCCTCCTCAAAAGAGGCAAGAAAATCTCTTGCCTCATCTACTAGTATCTCTTCATATTTTTCAACAAATCCTTCTGGAAATTGCATTTAAGTTCTTTTCCTTTCGTAAATATAGGACTGAATTTCCTCCTGCATCTCAAGAGGTACCATCATAACAGGCTGTCTGGTTTGAAAATCAAGAGCTTGCCCAGAAAGGGTCACAACCCGATAGCCCAGACTTTCCCCTAAAATACTAGCCGCAGCATAATCCCATGGTTGCAGATAGGTGACATAGGTTAACAAACGCCCTGACAAAATCTTGGCAAAACTAATGGCCGCACTGCCATAGACACGAACACCGAGGACCGCTCGACTCAAATCAGCCAAGCCCCATTCATTGGTTTCCAGCATGCCACTATTCCCTGCAATGAGAAAATCTCCAAGTGGTTTTGCTTTAAAGGGAGCTAGGGGTTTATCATTTCGGCAGACTGGAAACTTACCACCACCGTGATAACAATCCCCCTTGACTACATCATAAATCAGACCAAACTGGCCCTGACCATTTTCAAAATAAGCCATCATAACAGCAAAATCTTCCTGCTGGGCTACAAAATTATTGGTACCATCAATGGGATCAATGATCCACACCTTGCCCTCTTTCACCGAAGCACGCAAACAGCCCTCTTCAGCACAAATCTTATCCTCAGGATAACGGGACAAAATCTCACTAACCAAAAGCTCCTGAACTTCCTTGTCCAGTCTGGTCACCAAGTCTGTAGGAGAGGACTTGGTCTCAACACGCAAGTCTTCCTGCATGTGGTCAAGGATATACTGGCCCGCTTTCTTAATTAGCTCTTTAGCAAATTCAAATTTACTTTCCAAGAGAAATCTTTCCTTCCCCTTTTTCCTTGGCAGCCTGAACTGCTCGGTAAAGCGAATAGCCACTCACCGTTTCAAATTCTCGTCCCAAACGTTTCTCTTCACTCTTGCTTGGCACAACCAATTTGAATCCCTTATAGGAGTCCAGCAGCTTTTTAGCCTCTACCTTGCCTTCATAGGCAGCTTCAAGATCATTAAAAAAAGAAAGCACTGAAGCAAGTTCTTCAGTGCTCCACGACAAATCTAGTGGGTAACTATACTGTTTGTTCATTAACTAATACCAGCTCTCATTCTTGCTTCTTTTAGTTCTTGCTTACGGTAACTACGAGGGAGAAAAGCACGAATCTCATCTTCATTAAAACCGATCTGCATGCGTTTAGCATCAATAATAATGGGACGACGCAAAAGACTAGGGTACTGCTCAATCAAATGAAGCAATTCCGATACCGAAATACTCTCTACATCAATATTCAATTTTTGAAAAATTTTTGAACGAGTTGAAATGATGTCATCAGTACCATTTTCGGTCAAGGAAAGGATGTGTTGCAATTCTTTTCTTGTTAAAGGACTGGTCATAATATTGTGTTCCACAAAGGGAACCTTATGTTTTTCTAACCAGGCCTTCGCCTTACGACATGATGTACAGCTCGGTGATAGAAATAGTGTAATCATGCTTTTCTCTTCTTATCTATACTTTGCTACTTCTATTATACAAAAAAATAAAGCGCTTGACTAGAGATTTTTAGAAAAAAAGCCTATTTTTTCAAGAAAAATAGACTGTTCGCGAACGATTGACACAATTGGATTTGCTTAATTCATTCTTAACGATGGTTTCAAATGATATACAATTTTATATATACAAATTAAAAACATCTTTCTTTTTTCGTCCTACGACTTTTCAGGTATAGAAAACCAAAGAAGCTTTCATAGAGGGCAAAAAAGAGGAGGAAGGCATGAAGAAAAAAGGTCTCTGGCAAAATCAGAATAACTGGATCCTTGGCTGGATCAAAAAGCCAGGTATCATCTCCCACAAAGAGAATTTGATGGAAAAGAGTAAAGAATTGGTCAAAACCAATCAAAACTCCCCCAAGCCCAATCAGCAAAGGTAAGACGACTAGAGCCAGAAGCCCCTTACTAAATAGAGACAAAAAGCCCTTTTTCACAATTCCTTTGACAAAGAAATAGAAACTGGGCAGTGTCACTAGGCCAACTAGCTGTACCAAGTGAAAGAGATTCTTGACCACCGCAAAGTGATGTAGCCCAGCTGCTGACGAACGAAAATCAGGCATCTTTAGGACCTGACTAAAAGGATTGGTCAGGTAATTCATCAAGATATGAAAATTGTACTGAATGGTTTCTGGTTTTAAATAGACCCGATCTGTTAAATTCAGCCACTGAATTTCCAGCGGATAAAAAATCCAAGCCAGATAAATGGTCAGAAGGATTAAGAGGGAGAAGAGAAAGAGCATAGAGCCCCAAAAGGTCAGTTTAGTTTTCATCAAAATCCCACTCCGCTAGGCTAGAAACCACATGTGTCGGTGCGATTGGCAGGCCAGCTACTTCTTCTGCCTTGGTAAAACCAGTAGTCACCAAGAGCGTTGGAATACCATTGTCAATCCCTGCTCGGATATCTGTCAGATAGTTGTCCCCAACCATAATCAACTCTTCACGCTGCAAACCTAAGTGCTCAACTGCCTTGTCCATGATGATGGCATTTGGTTTTCCGATATAAACAGGTTTCACTCTTGTTGCCACTTCAAGCAGGGTAATCAGTGAACCAGCACCTGGCAAAAGACCTCGTTCTGTAGGGATGTTGAGGTCAGGATTGGTGCCTATAAAGTGGGCACCCTTTTGGATCGCAAGAGTTGCTGTAGCAAATTTTTCATAGTCGACTTGCCAGTCCAGTCCTACTACCACATAGGCTGGATTTTCCTTGTCTTCAACATAACCAGCCGCCTTGATGGCTTCCTTGAGGCCTGCTTCTCCAATAACATAGACCGTCTTTTCAAGCCCCAAGTCGTTCATATAGTCGATAGTTGCCAAGGTTGCTGTGTAGACAGTCGATAGGGGCGTATCGATATTAAAATTCTGAGCCAGCATCTCCTGAACACTCTCTGGAGTGCGAGTTGTATTGTTGGTCACAAAGAGATAAGGGATGTCCCGCTTTTGCAATTCATGAATAAAAGCCTCTCCTGCTGGAATTCTGTCTTTCCCTTTATAAATGGTTCCGTCTAAATCAATTAAATAGCCTTTATATTTCATATTTTCTCTTTAATCCTTTTTTATTTCTTGCCATGTGATGATGGCTTGGGCATTGGTAGCACCGTCGCTTGTAATTTCATGCTTGCTTTCCAGTCCAGTCCCTTCAACAGCCGATGTAATCACTCCACCTGGTCGAACTTCCTTGACATACTTGAGGTTGATTTTCTTGGGAATATACTGGGTCAAAAATTCCGCTCCCATGACCTCAAAAATCCAGTCCAAGTATTTACTGTTATTGACATGACCATTCATATCCAAGTCGTAAAAACGGACATGGTAATCCTTGCTGACTGGCTCTTCCAAGGAATTATACTTTGGGCCACGGATGAGTTTTTTATGAAACTCAGACTGGTAAGGAGCCACAATCTCTGGTTCGACAGCATGGACTTTTCGACTGTCTCGATCCATAAGAACAAAGGTCGCCATCATGTGAATGAGCTCCTGCCCTGCTTCATCATAAATGGTAAAGCGACGATAGCAAAAAAGTCGATTGTAGCTCAAAGCTTCCGTTTCGATGGTGATTTCTTCCGCAAAACGAGGCAAACGAACCACTTCAATATCGTATTCTGTGATAATCCAAACCAGATTATGCTCTTCCAAAATGGCCTTATCACTAACTCCCAGTTCAATCGACTGCATCCCTGAAACTTGCAGAGACAGCAAAATCACATCTGGAAGTTTGATATGACCGTTCATATCCGCCATATCAAAAGGAATTTTCATTTTCATTTGATAAATTAAGCCCATGATCCTACTCCAAAATAAATCGTTCTGCTACAGTGTCTCCTAAAAAGAGACCTCGCTTTGTCATGCGAACTCGGTCACCCTCAACCTGCATGAGACCTTGTTGCACCAAGTCTCTGACAATTTCTCCATAGAGCCCCTCAAAAGACCTGCCAAATTTTTCCTCAAATCTGCTCATGGAAACCCCGGATTTCTTGCGGAGACCTAGGAACATTTCTTCTTCCATTTGCTCTTTTTGGCTCAGGTGCTCCTCTGTGATACGAGCATTGCCTTCCTCAACCGCACTGAGATAATGACGAATGGGACCATGATTTTTATAACGAACACCATTGACATAACCAGATGCCCCAGCACCGATGCCATAGTATTCAGCATTATCCCAGTACATGAGATTGTGGCGACTTTCAAAACCGGGTTTGGAGAAATTGGAAATCTCATAATGCTCAAAACCAGCTCGCTCCAGCTCAGCAATGATGTACTCAAACATCTCCGCTTCCAGCTCCTCCTTAGGCAGAGGCAATTTCCCTCGTCGCATCCGGTTCATAAAGACCGTGTGATTTTCTAAAATCAAGCTATACAAACTCATATGAGGAATATCCAATCCAATGGCTTTAGCCACATTTTCCTTGACTTGCTCCATAGTCTGACCAGGCAGCGCATAAATCAAATCAATGGAGATATTGTCAAAACCAGCCAATTTCAGACGGTCGATATTTTCATAAATATCCTTCTCCAAATGACTGCGCCCAATTTTTTTCAGCATCTTGTTATCAAAAGTTTGCACACCTAGTGAAACACGATTGACAGCCGAGTTCTTCAAAACAGCAATCTTATCCGCGTCCAAGTCGCCTGGATTGGCTTCAATGGTCAACTCCTCCAAGACAGACAAGTCCAAGTTTTCAGTCAAGCCCTTCAATAACACCTCCAGTTGTGACGCTGACAGGGCTGTCGGTGTCCCACCACCGATGTAAAGGGTTCGTAACTTTTGAATGTCATAAGAACGAAACTCTTCCAGTAAATGCTCCAAATAGCTGTCGACTGGCTGATTCTTGATGAAGACCTTTGAAAAGTCACAATAATAACAAATCTGGGTACAAAATGGGATGTGCACATAGGCTGATGTTGGTTTCTTCTGCATAGTAATTATTATACCATAAAGACTAGATTCCAGATAAAAATCACCATCCCCAGATACATAGTCCGTCCGGAGATGGTGATGGTTTATTCTTCTGTTGTATCAATCACAATCTCTTCTGATTCATCAAGAGTTTCGGCCTTTTCTTGCCATTGCTCTTTGAGATTATTGAATCGATCTTTTGATACTTCTGTCGCTTGACGAGCACATGATTTTGCTTGAGCAAGTACACTGTCCACAGTGATTTCACCTGACTCGACCTGTTCTTTGGTTTTCAGAACGAAATCTGTAGCCTGCTCCTTGACTTCTGTCAGTTTTTCACAGACCTGCTCCTTGGCATACTCAGGATCTTCTCTCAAATCATCCAGAAAATCTTGAGCCTGACTGCAAACTTGTTTGCCCTTGTCACTTGTTAAAAACAAGGCAAGAGCTGTACCTGAAACAGTTCCTAAAAGGATTGAGGATAGTTTACCCATAAGGATTCTCCTTTTTTATTTTTTTAAAAATTTACTTGCAAGACGAAGAGCTGACAAACTTGCCCCAGTCTTGAGTGTTTTTGAACCTGCTGATGAAGCTTTCTTACTCAAGACACGCGCATGGTCATTGAGGTCTGAAACAGATAGAGATAAATCTGCAACAGCATTAAAGAGTGGATCAATCGTTGCCACCTTGACATTGATATCATCTGCCAAGACATTAACCTTGGCCAGCAATTCATTGGTATGATGCAAGGTCACATCCACATCTGAAGTCAAGGTTTTAATCGTCTTCTCTGTTTCATCGATAACACGGCCAAGTTTTTGTACAGTGATAATCAGATAGACCAAAAAGACAATCAAAGCTAGGGCGACAAGAATATATGCAACTTCTAACATTTAGTTTTCCTCCTCTGTAACATAGTAAGGGGCCTTCTTTCGATTTTGATATAGAATGATAAAAATACCGAGACCGATAAGGACAACTGATAGCCACTGAGATACTCGAAGACCAAAGAACATGAGGCTATCTGTTCGCATGCCTTCGATGACCATACGACCAAAACCATACCAAATCAAGTAGAAAGCCGTGATATGACCTCGTCTGAGACTCTTCCATTTTCGTCTGAATATCAAAATCAAAGCAAAGCCAAGTAGGTTCCATAGAGACTCATAAAGGAAGGTCGGCTGACGGTAGCTCCCTTCAATATACATCTGGTCACGGATGAAGCCAGGTAAATAATCCAAATTATCCACTGCTGCACCATAAGCTTCTTGGTTAAAGAAATTGCCCCAGCGACCCAAACTTTGGGCTATCATGACGCTAGGCGCTGCAATATCTAGAAAATCCCAAGTATTGATGAGTTTACGATCAGCAAAGATATAGAGTACAAGGGCACCAGTTATCAAACCACCGTAAATGGCCAAACCACCATTCCAAATGGCAAAAACCTCTCCCAAATTCTGACTATAGTAATCAAAACGGAAAATGACATAGTAGAGACGAGCTCCTAAAATAGCCAAAGGAAAGGCTATCAAGATAAAATCTAAAATATCGTCTGGTATGATCTTCTTTCTAGGCGCTTCTTTCATGGTCAAATAAACCGCAAGAATCAAGCCTGTCACAATACACAAGGCATACCAACGAATGGCTAGAGGGCCTAGATGAATAGCAATTGGATCAAGCATTAGGCACCTCGTTTTGAGCAATAAGTTTTGTCAAGCGTTCTTCGAACAAACGCGTCGCATCAAAGCCCATTTCCTTAGCACGATAATTCATGGCAGCAGCCTCAATCACGACAGAAATATTACGACCTGTTTTAACTGGAATACGGATACGAGGAATGGCTACACCAGAAATTTCTAGTTCCTCTGGATTGTTGCCAAGACGATCAAAAGTTTTATGCGTATCGTAATTTTCCAAATAGACAGCAAGCTGAACCTGTGAAGAATCCTTGACAGCACTGGCACCGTAGAGACTCATAACATCGATAATACCAACCCCACGAATTTCAATCAGGTGTCTCAAGATTTCAGCCGGTTCACCCCAAAGAGTAATCTCGTCCTTGGCAAAGATATCGACACGGTCATCAGCTACCAAGCGGTGACCACGTTTGACAAGCTCTAGACCTGTCTCACTCTTACCGATTCCACTATCGCCCTGAATCAAGACACCCATTCCATAGATATCCATCAAGACACCGTGCACACTGGTCCGTTCTGCCAAACGAGAATCCAGATAGCTAGATAACTCTCCAGACAAACGACTAGTAGCTGTACGGCTGGTTAAAATGGCAATCTTACATTCTCTGGCTGCCTTTAACATCTCCTCTGGAACCACCAAACCACGGGCAACAATGACCGCAGGTGTCTCAGGTAGAAACATTTTTTTCAAAACTTCATAACGGCTGTTGGAAGGCATGCTGATCAGATAAGACCACTCCTTCATTCCCAAAAGTTGAATCCGCTCTGGCGTGTAGTAGTCAAAATAACCTGTCATTTCAAGACCAGGTCGCGTAATGTCCGCTGTATTGATTTCCTTTTCAAGCAATTCTGGTTCGCCATAGACAATGTCTAGTCTAAGCTTTTCAATCACTTCTTTTACTAAAACCGACATCATTTCCTCCTTCAAATGAGTTCTTCTCTCTATTATATCAAATTGTAAGAGGATATTTGAGATTTTTGCAGGCTTTGGAGTATTTATTTATACTCAATGAAAATCAAAGAGCAAACTAGGAAACTAGCCGCAGGTTGCTCAAAGCACTGCTTTGAGGTTGTAGATAAGACTGACAAAGTCAGCTCAAAACACTGTTTTGAGGTT